>JBEPXK010000204.1:0-6819 GCA_041641915.1 Planctomycetota bacterium | reverse complement strand
TCGCCCGTGATCAGCCCCAGCCCCAGCCCCACGGTTGCGGCCGCCGCCGGCCTTGCCCCGGCTGCCAGCACGGGCCGCGGGGCGGGTGCCGCTGCCGGACCGCGCGCCTCCGCGAGCTGGCTGTCGCTGACTGCCGTTGCGGCTCTCTTCATTCGCCTGCCGGCCACGGCGCGCCTCGCCGCCGCGCTGTTCACGCCGGCTGTCGCCACGGGTCTGACCACGGGTTCGGTTGGTTCTGCTCATGCTGTACCAGCCTCCAGGACATAGCGGGCGCGGAACCCGTTTGCATGCTGTCGCTGCGCCGCTGTGCCTTACGGCCAGGGCGGTATCGCGTTCCTATAGCACGGGAAGCGCCGGCCGTGACTGGGCCCTGGGCGCAGGTTCGACGGCTTTCAGCGCAGACCGAGCTGTTTGGCCTTGTAGCGGATCTGACGGAAGCTGAGCTCGAGCAGTTTGGCCGCGTCGGTGAGGTTGTTGTCGGTGGCGCTGATCGCTGCGGCGACCAGGGCGCGCTCGGCCGCGCGCAGTTCGGCCTCGAGGTCGATCGCCTCGCCGCGTTCCACCCGCTGGGCGATGTCCTGCAGGCAGTTGCCGGGGCGGGCCTCGAGCGCCGGCGAGGGCGCGCTCGCCGACTTCGGCCGCATGGCGGTGTCGCCGAAGCGGATCTTGCGCCACATGCCGGTGGTGGTGTCGGCCATGTCCTCGAACAGCGCCTCGAAGCCGATGACGCCTTCGGGGGTCAAGGCCACGCCGCGTTGGACCCGGTTGTCGAGCTCGCGCACGTTGCCCGGCCAGGAGTAGGTCTGCATCGCCTCCATCGCCTGCTCGGTGAAGCCGGTCACGCCGTGACGTAAGCGCACCGCGTGGCGCGAGAGCAGATGGCCGGCCAGCAGCGGGATGTCCTCGCGTCGGGCGCGCAGCGGCGGAAGCTCGATGGCGATCACCGCGAGGCGGTAGTAGAGGTCTTCGCGGAATGAGCCGGCAGCGACCATCGACTTGAGGTGTTTGTTGGTCGCCGCGACCACCCGCACGTCGCAGTGCTTGACCTGGGTGCCGCCGACCGGCAGGTACTCGCCGGCCTCGAGGACGCGCAGGATCTTGGTCTGGGTCTCCATCGCCAGATCGCCGGCTTCGTCGAGGAACAGGGTGCCGCCGTCGGCGAGCTCGAACAGACCGGGGCGGTCCTCGACCGCGCCGGTGAAGGCGCCCTTGACGTGTCCGAAGAGTTCGCTCTCGAGCAGCGAGGGTGCGAGTGCGCCCGAGTTGACCCGCACCAGCGGACCGTCGGAGCGCAGCGAGCTGTAATGCACCGCGCGCGCGACCAGCTCCTTGCCCACCCCGCTCTCGCCGAGGATGAGCACGGTCGAATCGGTGGTCGAGACCTGTTCGATGCGTTCCTGCACCTGTTGGATCGGCGGGGTGGCGCCGATGAGGTGGACGCCGACGTGCGATTCCCCGGCCTCCTTGGCCGCGATGAAGTGCTCGCGGGCATTGAGCGCCCGGCGGATGTGGGCGCGCAGCACGTCGTTGTCGAAGGGCTTGTTGAGGAAGTTGTACGCGCCCAGGCGCATCGCCTTGACGGCGGTATCCCACTCGGCGTAGGCGGTCATCGCGATGATGAAGGTATGGGGGTGTTCGGCGCGGGTGCGGGCGACGAGTTCGAGCCCGTCGATGTCGTCCATGCGCAGGTCGGTCAGCAATACGTCGGCGCCGGGGTCCTCGAGCTGGGCGAGCGCTTCGCGGCCGCTCGCGGCCAGGACCACTTCGTGTTCGTCGCGGCGTAACGCAACGGCGAGCATGTTGCGCAGGCCTTCTTCATCGTCGACCACGAGGATCCGTCCCATGCCGGACCAGTGTACGCCCAGGGCGGCGGGTGCCACGTGGTTTCAGGGGGCGGCTGCCCGCCGTGCTCAGTCGTCGCTGACAGCGGCGGCCGGTGCGTCGATCGGCAGGGGCGCACCGTGTTGCCCGCCGGCAGAGAGACGGATCTGGGTGACCGCTGCCGGGGGGTCGAGATCCTCGCCCAGCACCAGGGTCAGCGTCTCGGCGCTCTCCGGCTGGAGCTCGAGACCGGCGAAACCGGGCAGATCGCGGCGCCACACCACCTCGCCTGTGGTGTCCAGCCCCTCGACGATGATCGCGTTGCGCTGCCCCTGCAGGGTCTGCTCGCCGCCGTTGTGCAGTGCGACCAGCAACAGGCGGCGGCCGGCGGCATCGACCAGCAGCTGCATCTGCATGCTCAGCTCGGCCTCGCGGATCGTCGCCTCGCGCCTTGCCATGCGCTGTTCGATGTAGACATCCGCCGCGCGGGTGAGTTCCGCGAGTTCGCTGGGATCGAGGGATGGGTCGTCGCTGACGGCCTCGGCATCCGCCTCCCTGTCGGGGGCCGGGAGGTCGCTGCTGGCCGCCTCGGCGATGGCACCGTCGTCGAAGCCGAGTACCGGGCGCGAGCTGCGGGTCTTGTCGACGCTGCCCGGGCCCGGCCCTGCCGGCTCCGGCTCCGGCGCGGCCCCGGCGTTCGGCGCCGCGCCTGCCATGTCGCTTGGCGGGTCGTACGCCGTTGGCGAACGCCTCTGCCAGCGGTGCTCCTCCGGCTGGGCCGTGTCGCGGCGGGCGACCTCCGACTCGCTCGGGGCTTCGGCAGAGCCGGGTTGCAGGAGCCGGGGCAGGACCACGACGATCAGGCAGGCAGCGAGCAGTACGGGGACGCCCCAGATCAGCACGGCCGGGGTGCCGCGTTGTTCGGCGGAAGTGGGGGCGGTGTTCGCGCTCCCGCGATCGTCTTCGGGTGCGTGCTCGTGGGCGCTTCCGGCTTCCTGTCCGGTGGTGCCGGCGAGAATCGCGGCGCGCAGCGTGGGTGGCAGGTCCGGTTGTGGCAGGTCGGCCAGCGCCTGGCGGCGTTCGCGGGCGCGGGTGAGCGCATCATCGAGCGCGGGGCCGTGTTCGGCGCGCGCCCGGGCCCAGGCGTCGTCATCGAGCTCGCCGTCGAGGCGGTCTTCGACCAGATCCAGGGCGCTCTCGGGGATGCTCACAGGTCGTCTCCGCTGAGCTGGGATCCGATCATGTCGCGTAGGGCGCGGCGCGCGCGATGGAGACGCGATTTGACCGTGCCGAGGGCCACCTCGAGGCGGTCGGCGATACAGGGGTAATCACAGCCTTCGAAATCGCGCATGATCAGCAGTTCGCGTTGTTCGTAGGGCAGGCGGTCGAGTGCGGCCCGGACCAGCTCGCGGGTCTCGGTGCGTTCGAGGGTGGCCGCGGGCGAAACGGCCGGCCGCGGATTGGCGTCGAGCCGTTCATTGTCGGTGGCCACGGGGCGTTTGCGGGCGAGTACGTCGATGGCGCGGTTGCGCGCCAGGCGGTAGAGCCAGGTGTAGAAGGTGCTCCGTCCGGCGAAGCGATCGAGCCGCTCGAAAGCGCGGACGAAGGCTTCCTGGGTGAGTTCGGCCGCGGTGTCGGCATCGCCCGCGGCGAGGTGCAGCAGCGAGGCGTGGAGGCGGGGGCCGTAACGGTCGACCAGGCTGGCGAAGGCGTCGCCATCGCCAGCACGCACGGCGGCGACCAGGGCGTGGTCATCGTCGTCGGTACGAGCTGTGGTCGCGCTCGGCTCATGCCCCTTGGACGTCGCTGGATCGGCCCGGTTCCCGGCCATGCGCGATCCCTCCACGCTCAGCTGCAGGTGCGGCCGGCGCGCGGCGACGACAGATGGCGGGTGGCGCGCACGAGTCGGGCGCGAGGTGGGCGGTGCGGCACCGTCAGAGCCTGAATTCGCCGCCGAAGCCGATGACCATCTCGGCGCTGTCTTCGAGCCGGTCCTTGTCCTTGCTGTCCAGCCACCAGTGGCCTTCGATCTTGGCCGTGATCCAGCCGTTGATCCAGGGCATCGGCACGATGACCTCGCCGCCGAGCTCGAAGGTGGTCAGGCCGTCGTTGTCTGCACCCGAAGTGTAGTGCTCGTGGTAGTCGGTATCGCCGAAGTTGAGGATCTGCCAGGAGCGGAAGTCCATCGGCGCGTTCTGCAGGAACTGTCGCGCGCCAATCGAGGCGAACCAGCCGTACTCGTCGCCGAGATCGTAGTCGAGGCTGGTGCCGATCTCCACGCCCTCATAGGGCAGGAGATACCAGAAGTCGGCGCCGAGCCAGTGCGCCTCTTCGACGTTCTCGTAGGCCGGGTAGGCGTTGACGATGTAGTGCGGCAGCAGTTGGAAGGTGTCGGTCTCGTAGAGGTAGTCGATGCGGCCGCTGATCTCGGTGAATTCGCCCGAATCGATGCGCCGGGCGTCGTCGTCGCCGATGGCGATCCAGGTCTGCAGCTGGACGCCGACGTTGGCGTAGCGTCCGCGGGCATGGAGCCGGGTCGAGACGTCGTCGAGCCGGGTGGCTCCGTCTTCGATGTGCTGGGAGAGGATCTCGACGCCGGCGACCACCTCCTCCGGTCCGAGGAAGAGCTCGGATTCGAGGGCCGGAACCGCACCGGTGACGATGATCAGGGCGAGGAGGACGCGACTGAGGCTCATGGTTCTTCTTCCTTGGCGGTGCGGGATACGAGTTCGCTGATCGCAGTAGCCACCGGTTTACCAGCCCAGAGCACGGATTCCACCTGCGAGGCGATCGGCAGTTCGACACCGTGCTCGTGGCCGAGGGCGACCGCCGCGCGGCAGGTCCATGCGCCTTCGGCGACCATGCCGACTTCATCCATGTACTGTTGGGCCGTCTTGCCCGTGGCGGCGGCCCGGCCGAGAGCGCGATTGCGCCCGTGGCCGGAATAGCAGGTGGTCAGCAGGTCGCCGATGCCGGCGAGGCCGGCGAAGGTGGCATCGCGTGCGCCCATCGCCCGTCCGAGGCGGCGCATCTCGGCCAGCCCACGAGTGACCAGCGTGGCCTTGGTGTTGTCGCCGAGTTCGAGCCCGTCGCAGATGCCGGCGGCAACGGCGATCACGTTCTTGAGCGCTCCGCAGAGCTCGACACCGAGCAGGTCCTCGACGGCGTAGACGCGGAAGGTCGGCTGGTGGATGCGTTCCACCAGCAGGTCGAGCAGGGCACGCGTTCCGGCCGCGGCCACGCCGGTGTGCAACCCCTGGATGACCTCTTCGGCGTGGGTGGGGCCGGAGATGCAGCCGTAGGGGCGTTCGCCGAGGTGATCGGCGAGGATGGCGGTCACCGTGCGCAGCGAGCGCTGCTCGATGCCCTTGGCCAGACTGACCACCGGCACGCCCGGGGGGAGGGCCGGGGCCAGCTCCGCGGCCATCGCGGCGGAGAAGGGGGTCGGCACCGCCCACAGGACCAGATCGGCCGCCGCGAGCCCGGCGGAGTCGTTGGTGACGTGGATGGCATCCGGTAAGCGGCAGCCGGGCAGGTTGGGATGGACCCGGCTGCTGTCGATCTCGTGCGGCTTGTCTTCGCGGCGGCCCCACAGGTAGATGTCGTCGGCGCCAGCGCGGGCGAGGACGACCGAGATGCCGGTGCCCCAGGTGCCGGTGCCGATGACTGCTGTGCGTACCATGCAACGAATCGTGGCCGGCGCACGCGGTGGCGCAACGGGCGGCTACACCGATCGGCGGGATCCGGTTGGCCGAACACATCGTCGCCAGGGGTAGGTCCATTCGCTTGCGCATGGATCGTCGGGCGAAGCCCCTGAGTGGTGCAATGCGACTTCCCCGCCGCGGGGGAAAGCCTGTAATGGAATGCAGCGAGCGGGATTTCCCCACCAGCAGCGGCCTGCGCGGATCGCCGATCATGTCATCGGCCTCCGCTCGCGCCGCCTGGAACGGAAGGGGCCATCAATGGGCGGCATCACCAGCAGCGCCGGCATCACCCGATCTGCGGCCGGCACCGCGCGACGCTTACAGGCGTTGCGCGCCGACGACGCTCCGGCCTGGGCCTGGATCGCCGAGACCCACGGTCCGGCCTTGTATCGCACCTGTCTCGCGGTGCTCGGCGACCCGGACGCCGCCGCCGATGCCCTGCAGGACGCCCTGGTGCGCATCCGCGACGCGGCGAGCGGCTTCCGTAGCCCGCCCCAGCACCCCGACCCGGACGCAGCCGCGTTGGCCTGGCTCCAGCGCATCGCCGCCACCACCGCGCTCAAACACGCCCGTAGCAGGCGTCGGCGGCGTGAATCCCGCCTGGCGATGGACGTGCAGCGCGCCGATGCTCCGGCGGTCGAGGTCGGCCTTACCACGGCCGAAGAGTCCCGGTGTCTGCGCACCGCCCTGGCTGATTTGCCGGCGCGGCATCGCCGCAGCCTGGTCCTGCGTTTCTTCGCCGGTCTCGACTATCCCCAGCTCGCCGCGGCCTCGCACTGCAGCGTGGCTACGGCGCGCGTGCGGGTCCATCGCGCGCTGGCCCTACTGCGACGTCGGCTGTCCCAGACCGGAATGGCCTGGAGCGTAGCGGCCTGCGCCGGGCGTCTGGAGGCCATCGCTGCCGCCCCGGTCCCGCCCATCGAAGCCTCCGTTCTGATGCCGGCCGCGCACGCTGGGTTGGCCACCGTCAGCGTGCCGGCGCTGGGTCTGAGCCTGAGCGGGGCGGTGACCGCTGGCCTGATCGTGGTCGGGGCCTGTATCGCCGCTACGGACCGGCCGGCGGCTGCAGACAGCGCGCCGATCCACGCGGGCATCGGGCCGCTGGTAGCGCGCGAGCACGGCCGGCTACGGGTCCCGCATCCGGTTCCCGCCGTGCGCAGCGAGGCGGTGGATGTGACCGGGACCGGAGCGGAGCCGCAGGCGACCCCTGATGGCGTGTCCGACCCCGACCCCGACCCCGACCCCGACCCCGATCCCGATCCCGACCTCGACCCCGCACCACCACCCGATACCG
>JBEPXK010000203.1:0-6850 GCA_041641915.1 Planctomycetota bacterium | reverse complement strand
CCCCGGGCCGACGCAGCGCAAGCGCAGCCCCGCAGCGAAGCGAGGAGCAAGCGCAGCTGGGGTGCGCGTGAGCGCGCGAGGGGGCAGCGCCCCCTCTGATGGAGAGCTCATGCATGCCGTTGTGCCCCGTATTCCCAGCCTTGGCATGGCCCTTGTATCCACTAAGCTATTCCTGGCATTCTATCCCGATGGCAGACCCCACCGAACAGCCGATTTTCGACCCCTTCGCGCGACGCGCCCCAGCGTGGGGCCTCGAGGCAGCACCGCCGCACAACGCGGAGCGAGCCGGCCTGGAGGAACTGCCTGCGCCGGATCTCGAGGCCGGGCGCAACGGAGACACCGCACCGGCAGGCCCGGAGCGACCGTTGGTGGAACCTGCCCTGAGCTCGCCCGAAGCCTTCGCCAGCGGGGGGCTCTTCGGCGAAGAGGCCGCGGAGCAGGCGGCGCCGCCCCCGGCGATGCCGGTACCCGATGACCTCGCGCAGGTTGCCGCGTGGCTCGACCTCGGTGCGCCCACGGAGGTTCCGACCCGCGATCCGACCCCAGACGCGCCCGCCGCCAGCGCTGCGCTGTCCGCTGGACCCCCAGCGCGGCAGCCGGACGACCTCGCCGGGATCGCTGGGTGGCTGGAGCCGGACACCGCCGTCGCCGATTGCCGCACCGCAGCCGGATCCCTCGAAGCCGGCGCGCGATCCGACGGGCGTGACAACGCCCCGGCACCCAGCCCCCCGCCCCCCCCCGCCGCTAGCACCGGGTCTGCCGGTGACGGACTCGAGGGGATCGCCGGCTGGCTCGACGAAGTCCAACCCGATACGAGCGGCGGCGCGCGATTCGAAGCGTCGGCCTCCGACCCGGACGACTGGACCGGGACCGAGGTCACCATCCAGAACCTCGCCCCCGCTGCGCCGGGCGCCCCGGCGCCGCAGGCGCCATCGCCAGGCCGCGAGACGCAGCTCGCCCCCGCGGCGGATCCGGACGACTGGGCCGGGACCGAGGTCACCATCCAGAGCCTCGAGCCCGATCCGTCGGCCGCCGCAGTCAGCGGCACGCCGACGCCGGATCTCGCTGCGCACAGCAGGCAGGAGGCGGAGGCGGAGGATTGGACCGGAACGGAGGTCACCATCCAGTCCTTCGCCTCGGCCACGCCGCTGCCGCCGGGTACGGCCGGCGCGATGCCATCTGCGCCTGGGCCGGCCGGGGTGGCCGATGAGGATTGGGCCGGAACCGAAGCGACGATCATGCCCGGTGCCAACACCGGCGCCGGTCCCGCGGAAGCACTCACCGCTGCGCAGGCACACGAGCGGGGCCGCGCTGACGAAACCACCCCGGCGCGCGATTTCCGGCCGCCGGCGACGCACTCCGATCGCACCGCCGAGGTGACGGGTGAACGCAGGGACCCGACCGCCGTGGCCGACCCGAACCGGCCCGCCACGGCCGCCAACGACGCCACCCGCCCCCCGAGCGCGACCCTGCCGCTCAAGACCCCCACCCGCGGCGTCGACGCGGCCTGGCAGATGTCGGGTCGGCGGGGTCCGGCCACCGGCGAGACCTGGGGCGACTACGAGATCGGTGGCGTGCTCGGCGAAGGCGGCATGGGGCTGGTCTACCGCGCCCGACAGCTCAGCCTCAACCGCAAGTGCGCGGTCAAGGTGCTCGCCCCCCACCTGGCCAGCGACGCCAAGGTGCGCGAACGCTTCCTGCGCGAGGCGGAGACGACCTCGTTGCTCGTTTCGCCGCACGTGGTCAACGTGTTCGGCGCGGGCCAGGCAGGCGACAACCAGTTCTTCGTGATGGAATTCGTCGACGGCAGCGACCTCGCCGTCCAGATCAACGCCCGCCGCAAGCTCGAGCAGCCGATCACCATTCCCGAAGCGATCGAGATCGTGATCCAGGCGGCACAGGGCCTGGCCGAGGCCGACCGGCACAACCTGGTGCACCGTGACATCAAGCCGGCCAATATCTTCGTCACGCGCGACAACCTGGTCAAGATCGCCGACTTCGGCATCGTCAAGGTCCGTGGCGAGAGCGCCCTGACCATGACCGGTCAGGCGATGGGCACGCCGAGCTACATCAGCCCCGAACAGGGCCGCGGCGACGAGGTCGATCACCGCAGCGACCTCTACAGCCTCGGCGTGGTGTTCTACCAGTTGCTTACCGGGCGCCGCCCGTTCGAGGGCGCAACGCCGAACGCCTTGATCTATCAGCACAACTACGCCGAACCGGAACGCCCCCAACGACTCAACCCCGAGGTCTCGGAGGCGATCGAGGCGGTCGTCATCAAGCTGCTGGCGAAAAAACCGGAAAACCGCTACCAGCACGCCGCCGACCTCATCGACGATCTCCAGGGCATCCAGGACGGTTCGCGGCTGGAATTGCTGCTCCAGCGCCGCCTGTCGACCGGGGCCGACGAAGCGCGCAAGGAGAACCTCAGCTGGCTCCAGCGTCATCTGACCACCACGCTGATCCTGGCTGTGCTGATCCTGGCCGTTGGCGGCGGGGTGGGTTACGTGTGGGTCCGACAGGAGAACCGCCAGCTGCTCACGGCCGAAGAGATCAACACCCGCCGCCAGGCGCTCAAGGAACGTTTCGATGCCGAGGCGGAACTGCCGCCGTCCACGCAGCGGGATATCCGCGACTTCGACGCCCTGATCGCCGCCCATCCGGCACTGGTCCGTCCAGACGACACCGCCCTGATCACCGACTGGCGGGACCGGCTCGCCGAGGTCGAGCGCCTGCGTCAGGTGCTCACCCGCACTTTGGGCCCGGTAGACGCGCAAGCGATGGAATCCATCGCATACGATGCCGCGATCGCCGCGCGCGTCGCGTTGAGCCGGCTCAGCGAAGAGGTGGGTACCAGCAGCGTCGATGTCGTGGCCTGGCACGCCCGGTTGGAGGAACATGCCGGACGGATCCAGGGCTATCGTGAGCGCCTTGAGGTCCTCGACACCCTCAGCGAAACCCAGCGCAACCGCCAGCGTCATCTCACGCTCGACCGCCTGTTCCGGGAGTACGTCCCGCTCGTAGCGCCCGACGACGCCGACGCGGAGCGTTGGGCCGCGGCGCTCGACGCCTTCGATGCGGACCTCCAGCAAACCCGTGCGGCGCTCGTGCGGCTCGATGACGACACCCGACCCCTGCGCCACGAGGAGCTCTTCGTGCTCACCGAAGCGCTTGCGGCGTATCGCCGTCTGGATCCCGACCGGGTCGACGACATCACCCGTTGGCATGATGCGCTCGAGCGATTCGCGACCGCGGTACGCGCGCATCGCGCGGGAGTCAGCGGGGGCCTGCCGGCCGATCCATCGCAGACCCTGAGCACGGCCCGCATCGCAGAGCTCGCCACCAGCCTCGCTTGGCTCGAGCGCCACCACGCGCTCGACGCCGCCGAACTGGCCACCTACCATGAACGGCTGCAGCGCGCACGCGCGGCCAAAGCCGCTTTCGATCGGCGTCGTGCGGAACTCGAACAGGCGTTGGCCGGACTCGATCGGCGCGCGCCGATTCCACCCGACGCTGGCGCGTTGCTCGATGAACTCGCGCGGCTGGTCGGGGACGATGACCCCGTCGTCGTCAGCTGGCGGGACAAGCGGCAACAGGTCGCGCAGTTGCGCACCCGTCTTGCTCCCCTGCTCGCCGTTCCCGATACCGGGGCTCCGCCCCGGCCGCTGCCGGTCCGGCCCGATCCGGCATACGTTTCCGACCTCGCGGCCCTGCACGCCCTCGTCGGCGCTGAGGGTCGGGGCGTACGCGCCTATGCCGCCGCGATCGAACAGCTCGGTGGCCCACCGCGACCGGTCTGGGCCGAGGACCATGGCGTCGACGCCCATGGTCCGTGGGCGACCCTGAGCCTGCCCGGTACGGCACGGGATGCCGATCTGCTGCTACGCATGCGGCATGTTCCAGCCGGCGTCTTCCTGCTCGGGCGCGCCCCCGACGATTCCGCCGCAGATGCCGACGAGGTGCCGACGCACGTGCGCCTGAGCAACGGTTACTGGATGCTCGAATCGGAGGTCACCCAAGCCGCCTACGAACGCGTGCTCGGCGACAATCCCAGCCGATTCGCCGATCCAGCACGTCCGGTCGAGCGCGTTGCCTGGGACGACACGCAACGCTTCCTGCAAGCGCTACGCGCGGCGGTGACCGGCCTGGCGCCACGGCTTCCGAGCGAAGCCGAATGGGAACGCGCAGCGAAAGCCGGAACCATGGCGCCCTATTCCGGTCCGCGAGGCGCCCAGCCCTTGGCACAGCTCGAACGCATCGCCTGGTTCGCCGACAACGCGGCCGGACGCACCCACCCGGCGGCGGTGTTGCAGCCGAACGCTCTCGGGCTGCACGACCTGCACGGCAATGTCTGGGAATGGTGCGCCGATCGCTACGGACCCTACCCGACGCAGCAGGTCGTCGACCCGCTCGGTCGCCACGGCAGCGCGCGTGTTGTTCGAGGTGGCAGCTGGGGCGATCCGGCCCCGCTGCTGCGCGCCAGCAACCGTCTGGCGGTCCGCACCTCAATGCGCTCGCCTTACCTCGGCTTCCGCTTCGTGGTCGACGCCGACTGGCCGACCCCGCCCGACGGCAGCACGCTGCTCGAGTCCTTCGATCCCAGCATCCAGCGCATCCGACTCGAAGCGCGCGCCCAGAAGCACTTCGGCTTCTTGCTCGAGGTCGAGTGGCCGAGCGTGATCGCCTGGATCGAGCGCACCCTCGCCGGGGCGCTACCCGGAGCCCATTTGCTCTCGCCATCCGCGCCCGCCGGTGTTCCTGTCGATCATCCCCCCGCCGCCGCCCCGCGTGAGGACCCGCCATGACCGATCCCAAATCCCTGTCCGATCTGCTCAGCGATATCACCGATGCCTCGGCCACCAGGCGCGCCGCCGAGGTGAGCCGGGAAGACGACGCCGCGCCGCTGCCGACCAGCGATGCCCCCGAACCCGCGCTCAACACGCAAGCCGACCTCTTGGCACTCGACCTGCCCCAGCTGCGCGAGACCCTCGGTCTGTGTCGGGCCGACGACCTCGCGGTGGTGCTCGCCAGGGCCGAGCCCGCACTGGTCGAACGCGTTTACGCCCAGCTCGATGACGATTCCGCGCGCTGGCTGAAGGAGAACGTGCGCCTGCTCGCGGAGCCGACCGACAACCACTTCGCCAGCGCCCTCGCCGGGCTCTGCGCAACGGCCGGCCGCGTACTCGCCGGCGACGTCCCGCGGCGGCGGGCTCCGGCCGATCGCGCGCCCGATCGTGGCAGCCCTGCGCCGCAGGCGGCGCCCTCAGACGCCGACTCCGCTGCTGCGCAGGCAGAGCCGACACCAACCTCGTCGCCCGAACCGGGATCCCAGATGCAGCGCAGCCTCGCGGTGGACCTCGGCGCCGCGCCGCAGCCGCCGACTCGCGCGGGTACCGAGGATCTGCTGCCGGTGCTGCGCGAACTGCTGCGCGTCGGTGCGAGCGCGAAACCCGAGCAATTGCTGGAGTTGGCCACCGCCGCCGACGAACCGTTGCTACGCGAGGGGCTCGCCTGCGTCGCGGCGGGCCTCACCGGGGACGACCTCGCGCAAACTCTTCGCAAACTGCGCGCCGAGCAGCTCGCGGCGATCAAACGCCGGCAGAACCTGATCCGCGATGCGCTGTTGGCCCTGGCCGCCGGCGAGGGTCCCGAAGCCATCTGAGCTACCGCATCGCGATCAGGGCGATGCCGCGTCGTTCGTCGGCTCTACCGGAACGGCCTTGCCATCGCGCACCACGCTGAGATGGACCGTGTCCGATCCCTGGTGATCCGTCGGGCTGAACAAGAGCTCCATGCCGGCGACCTCGAACCGGCCGCGCTGTTCGATCGCATCGATGAAGCCGGACCGCGTCGGTGGACCGGTGAGCTCATCGAGCACGGCACAGGTAAAGCGGCCGACGAGGTAACCTTCGAGCATGAACGCGCTCTCGCCGATCGTGGTCGCGCCGTCGGCGTCGACCAGGCCCTCGGCCTCGATGTAGGCCGTCAGGTCTTCACGGAACTGACGCACCAGCGGCGCCGTCGCATCCGGCGAAAGATGCGGCATCACCCGCGCCAGCAACACGCCGTCGCTGGCGGAGCCCAGACGCTGGTGCAGGAAAGCCGCGTCGACATAGGAGATGCAGCCATAGCGGGCCTCCCGCGGACCTATGGCCTGCGCCAGCGCGATGAAGTTCACCGCCGCTTCATTGGTGGCGGCCAGCATGATCCCATCGGGTCGGGCGCGGCGGATGTGCAGCAGGCCCAGGCGGATGCCGTTGGCATTGGCCTCATAGTCGCCGGTTGCCACCAGATCGAGTCCGCGACTCGCGAGCGCCCGCTCGGTTCCCGCCCGGCCGACATCCGCTTCACGTTGATGCAGGTAGGCGACGCGGGTGCATCCGGCCGCATCGACCAGATGCCCGACCACCCGCTCGGCTTCGGCGGCGTAGCCCGGCCGGAGGTTGATCACCACACGCGTCAAGGGATCGCGCAGAGCCGTGCTTCCGGTCACCGGGCCGATCAACGGCACGCCGCGTTCGCTCACCCACGGCAACACCGCGACGGTCGTTGGCGTGCCGAGATTGCCGACCAGCGCGAAGACGCGGTCCTCATCGACCAGCCGCTCGACCTGGCGGCGCGCACGGTCCGGGTCGTAACCGTCGTCGCGCGTGATCAGCTCGACGCGCCGGCCGCCGGCGCCACCGCTGGCATTGGCGCGCGCGAACGCGATCGCGAGACCATCGCGCACCGCTCGCCCGCTCTGCTGCAACGGTCCGCTCAGTGCGCAGCTCTGCCCGAACAGGATCGTGTCGTCACTCACGCCATCGACCGCGCTGGCGCTGCCGGAGGCGAACAGGAGTAGCAGAGC
>JBEPXK010000202.1:0-6869 GCA_041641915.1 Planctomycetota bacterium | reverse complement strand
CGTGATCGTCGGCACCTCGCGTGGGCGGGTCCTGGCGTTCACGGGCGAGGGCTCCGCGGACTGATGCCGGCGCGAGCCAGTTCGCCCGGGGGCCGGAGGCGATGAGGATCCTGTTCTTGTCGGCCGGAACCGGCAGCTTCCATTGCGGTATCAGCTACCGCGACAACGCCCTGGTCTCGGGGCTGCGCGAGCGGGGTCACAGCGTCGGTCTGGTGCCGCTCTACTTGCCGTTGTGCCTCGACGAGGTCGATACCAGCGACTGCCCGCTGTTCCTCGGCGGGATCAACATGTTCCTGCAGCAACATCTGCCCTTGTTTCGCGCCACACCGCGGTGGTTGGATGCGACGCTGGACTGCCCGGCGCTGTTGCGTCAGGCCTCGGGTTTGAGTGACATGACGCGGGCACGCGGGGCCGGGAGCCTGAGCGCGAGCATGCTGCGCGGACGCGCGGGCAAGCAGCGCAAGGAACTCGACCGCTTGCTGCGTTGGATCGAGACCGGGCCGCGACCAGACGTGGTGGTGCTCTCCTCGATCCTGCTCTCCGGTCTGGCGCCGATGCTCGCGCGCAGGGCCGGCATCCCGGTGTACTGCCTCATGGGCGGGGAAGAGGGCTTTATCGACGGACTCGGCCCGCCGCACAGTGAAACCTGTTGGCAGCTGATCCGCGCCAACGCCGCGGCGATCGAGCGCTTCCTGCCGATGAGCGCCTACGCCCGCGACGAGCTCGGGCGGCGTCTGCAGCTGGCGCCGCAGCGGATGCAACTGCTCCATCCCGGTATCGATCTCACCGGCTATGCCGCCACCCCGGCCGGGAACCGCACCGGGCCGCCGACGATCGCCTTCCTTGCGCACATGGTGCCGATCAAGGGCCTGCATGTGCTGGTGGAGGCCTTCATCCAGCTGCGGCGCGAACGCGATTGCGACTGCCGCCTGGCGGTGGCCGGCTCGCGCAATTTCGCCGATCGCGCCTATGTCGCGGCGCAGCGGCGTCGACTGCGGCGGGCGGGCTTGGCCGACGCGGCGAGCTTCGTCTACAATATCGATCATCGCACCAAGCAGGAGTTCCTTGCGCGGGCCAGCGTGCTCGCGGTCCCCGCTCTCTATCCCGAGGCCTTCGGGCTCTACTGCGTCGAGGCGATGGCCGCCGGGGTGCCGGTGCTCGCGCCGCGTCGCGGCGCGCTCGGCGAGCTGATGACCGCCACCGGTGGGGGGATCACCTACCCGGTCGCGCACACCGAGGGGCCGGATCCCGACGAGCCGGCCCATCTGGCCACCGCGGCGGCCGGTCTGCTGGACGATCCGCAACAGCGCGCGCAGCTCGGCCGCTCCGGCCACGCGGCGGTGCGACGCCGCTTCACCCGCGAGATCACCGCCGGAGCGCTTGAGGCGCTGCTGACGATCGGCTGAGGGATAAGTCTTGGGTCGGGAGGCGCATGCCGATGATCGATCCGCGCAATCACCGCCGCGCCTGCCGGCGCGGGAGCGAGCAAAGGAGACGGCCATGGCGTTGGTGGAGATGGAGGCGGTCACCAAGACCTATGGCGGCGACGGCGACACGCCGGCCCAGACCGTTCTCGACCAGGTCGACCTGCAGGTCGAACGCGGCGAGTCGCTGGCCATCGTCGGGCCGTCCGGTTCGGGCAAGAGCACGGTGCTGAATCTGCTCGGCGCGCTCGACCTGCCCACCGCGGGCACCGTCCGCTTCGACGGTGAGGACCTGGCCGGCTTCGACGCCGCGGCGACCGCCGCCTTCCGCAACCGCCACGTCGGTTTCATCTTCCAGGACCATCACCTGCTGCCGCAGTGCACCGTGCGCGAGAACGTGCTCCTGCCGACGCTCGCCGGCGGTTCCAGCGCCAGCGCGCAACGCGTCGCCCGCGCCGACGAGCTCCTGGCTCGCGTCGGGCTCGGCGATCGCGGCAACGACTGGCCGCGGCATCTCTCCGGCGGCGAGCGCCAACGCGTGGCGGTGGTGCGGGCGTTGATCAACGAGCCCGAGCTGTTGCTCGGCGACGAGCCGACCGGCGCGCTGGACCAGGACACCTCGACCGAGCTGGGCGACCTGCTGTCCGAGCTCAATCGTGAACAGGGGACCACCCTGATCATCGTTACCCATCAGATGGAGCTGGCCGAGCGGATGGAGCGGATGCTCGAACTGCGTGGCGGCGCCTTCACCGCCAAGTGATCGGAGGTCGCGGATGCTGCTCGCTCGCAGTCTGAAGCATTACTGGCGCTCCCACCTCGCGGTCTTCCTCGGGGTGGTGGTGACCACCATGGTCCTGGTCGGATCGCTGCTGGTCGGCGACGTGGTCCGGCTCTCGCTGCGCCGGCTGGCCGAACGCCGGCTGGGGCGGACCGAACTGGCGGTGGCCGGCGCCGGCCGGCTCTATCGCGAAGCGCTGGCCGGGCGCCTGCAAAGCCAGCTCGCCGATGACGGTGCGCAACCGGTGGTTGCGCCGGTGATGCAGCTCAAGGCGGTCGTGGCCCTGCCGGGCGACCCGAGTCGCAGCGCCAACGTCAACCTGTTCGGGGTGACCCCTGCATTCTGGCAATTGGGCGCGGAACCGGCCAGCGTGCCGGAGGATGGGCTGGCGTTGAGCGAGCGCACCGCTGCGGCGCTGGGGCTGGATGCCGCCAGTGGCGAAGAGGTGGTGCTGCGGGTGCAGAAGCCCTCCTGGCTTGGCGGTGACGTGCTGATGTCCTCCGATGCCAGGTCGGACACGATGATCAACCTCTCGCTCGAGGTTGCCGCGGTGGTCGGTGACCGGCAGATGGGCATCTTCTCCCTGGCCGCGAACCAGGTCGCGCCGCTGAATGTCTACGTGCCCCTGTCTCTGCTCCAGGCGCAGGGCGACGAGCTGGCCGAGCGCTGCAACATGTTCCTGCTCGCTGGCGCTGCTGACGAGCTCGCCGCCGAGCGCGTCGACGCGGCCCTGGCCAAGGTGTGGCAGCTCGAGGACGTGGGTCTGGAGCTGATCGCGCTCGAGGACCGCGGGGTCGAGCTGCGCAGCAAGCGGATCTTCCTCAGCGAGCAAGCGGTGGTCGAGCCGCTCGCGGACCGGGCACATCCGGTGTTCACCTACTTCGTGATCGCGCTCGGTGCGGGTGAACGTGAGGCGGTCTATTCGATGGTCTCGGCGGTCGAGCCGCAGCTGTTCGCCGAAAGCGACGGGCCGGCGGTGCCCGCGGACTGGTCCCCGGACGAGGCGCTGATCAACCAATGGACCGCAGACGAACTCGGGGTCGGCGTCGGTGACACGATCTCCATCGCCTACTGGACCATGGGCGAGATGCGGACCTACGTCGAACACGAGCAGGAGTTCACCGTGGCCGCGGTGCTGCCGATCGAGGATCTGGCCGCCGACCGCGATCTGATGCCCGACTTCCCTGGCATCACCGGCAGCGCCAGCTGCCGCGAGTTCGACGCACCGGTGCCGATCGACTTCGACCGCATTGAAGACAGCGACAACGCCTACTGGATGGAGTATCGCGGCACGCCCAAGGGCTTCATCCGCCTCGAACGCGGTCGCGAGCTCTGGCGTAACCGCTACGGCGCAACCACCCAGCTGCGCTTCGTGGAGGAGGGCGACACCCTCGCGAGTGTGCGTGCGGAGCTGCGGCGCACGCTCGCGCCACGCGACCTGGGCCTGTTCGCCCTCGACGTCCGCGAGCGCGCGCTCGGTTCGGTGAGCAAGTCGGTCGATCTCGGCGAGTACTTCCTCGGCATGAGCTCGTTCCTGATCGGCGCGGCGCTGCTGCTCACGGTCTTGCTGTTCGCCTTCGCGATGGAGCAGCGCCGGCGCGAGTTCGGCCTGCTGCTGGCCCTCGGCTTCACCCACAAGCGCACCCGGCGCCAGTTCCTCAAGGAGGCGATGCTGGTCGCCGCCGGTGGCGTGGTGCTGGGCACCGGCTTGGGTATCGGCTACACATGGCTGCTGACCGACTGGATCAGCTCCGGCGTGTGGCAGGCGGCGGTCGGCGGCGTCCAACTGGAGTTCGCGATCACCCCGACCCGGGTGCTGCTCGGCGCCATCGGCGTGTGGCTGCTCGCGGTGTTGGTGCTCGACCGGTCGCTGCGGCGTCTGGCCGGGCAACAAGCGGTCGCCCTGCTGCGGGGCCGCGCCGGGGCCGGCGCGGTCCATCGCCACGCGCCGGGCTGGGTGCTGCACCTCGGCTGGATCCTGGTGGTCGCCGGCCTCGCGCTGGGGTTGATCGGCGAGCCGGACCCGGCGGCGGCGATGCGCTTCTTCGGTAGCGGCGCGGCCCTGCTGGTCGGTGGCATCTGCCTGGCCATCTGGTGGTTGCGGCGGTTGGGCGAGCGGCGACCAGAGCGCCAACGCGGCCTGGCAGGGCTGAGCCTGGCCAACGCCGCGCGCCGGCCGGGGCGCTCGCTGACCGTGGTCGCGGTGCTCGCCAGCGCGGCCTTCCTGACCCTGGCGGTGGGCGCGATGTACCGCGATGCCAGCTTCAATCGCTGGGAACGGCGATCGGGCACGGGCGGTTTCGCCTTCATGGGCAGCACCAGCCTGCCGGTGCTCCACGACCTCGACAGCGCGGAGGGGCGCAAGGAATACGGCATCACCGCCGCGCGCTTCGCGCGCTGGGCGCGCAGCAGCGAACGCTTCGATGTGGATTTCGCGGACCGCGATCCCTTCGCCGGCCTCGGTTTCGTCCAGATGCGTTCGACCGAGGGCGACGACGCCTCCTGCCTCAACCTCAACCGTTCGCAACAGCCGCGGCTCTGGGGCGTCGACAGCGCCGAGCTCGCCGAGCGGGGCGCGTTCTCCTTCGGCGCGGTGATCGACGGCGGCTCGACCGACCCGCAGCGGGCGTGGCGTCTGTTGCAGCAGCGACGCACGGTCACCGTGGAACGCGGCGGCGAGACAGTCGAGGTCCCGGCGGTCCCGGCGATCGCCGAGTCGAATGCGGCGACCTACGCCATGGGTATCGGCATCGGCGATACCATCATCTACACCGACGAGGCCGGCTTCGAGCTGGTGGTGGTCCTGGTGGGCACGGTGACCAACGCCATGCTCCAGGGCGGGTTGCTGATCGAGGAGGACCTGTTCGTTGACCACTTCCCCTCGCGCAGCGGCTACACCACCTTCCTCGTCGATTACGGCCACCACGGCGGCGACGAACTCGCGGCCGTGCAGGCCTACTTCGAGCGTCGCCTGCAGGACGTGGGCCTGGAGTTGGAGTCGGCGGCCGAACGACTCGAGCAGCTCTACGCGATGCAGAACGTCTACCTCGGGATCTTCCAGATCCTCGGCGCCCTGGGGCTGCTGCTCGGCTCGATGGGCCTGGGCGTGATCCTGATGCGCAACGTGGTCGAACGGCAACAGGAGTTCGCGCTGATGCGCGCGGTCGGTTTCCGCGAACGCCGTTTGAGCTGGATGCTGATCCTCGAGCACAGCGGCCTGCTGCTCGCCGGTCTGTGCATCGGGCTGGTTTCGGCGGTGGTGGCGATCCTGCCGATCGTGCTGGCGCCGGGCCGGCCGATGGCGGTGGACATCATCGGCTTGCTGTTGGCGGTGGTGCTGGCGGTCGGCCTGTTGGCGATCGTGTTCGCCGGGCGCTGGGCGATGAGCCGGCGCCTGATCCAGGGCCTGCGGGCGGAATGACCAGGGCGGCGGCGCGGCCGCCGACGGAGGGAATCGATGCTGGTGGAGATGGCCTGGCGAATGTGGCGCGCGCACGACGCGCGCCTGCTCTGGCGCATGGGCGTGAACATGGGGCTGGGGAGCCTGACGGCGATCGAACGCTTCAAGCGGCGGCGCAAGCATGGGGAACACTTCCCGCCGTTCGTCTTCCTCTCGGTGACCAATGCCTGCAATCTCAACTGCCAGGGTTGCTGGGTACACAAGTCGAGCCCGCCGGTGATGATCCCCCCGACCACCCTGCATCGGGTGATCGCGGAGTCGAAGCGGATGGGTTGCCGCTTCTTCGGCATCCTCGGCGGCGAACCGCTGCTCTATCCCCGGCTGCGCGCGGTGCTCGCGGCGCATCGCGACTGCTATTTCCAGGTTTTCACCAACGGGATGATGCTCGACGACGACACCGCGCGTGCCTTCCGCCGTCTCGGCAACGTCACCCCGCTGATCAGCATCGAAGGGCTCGAAGAGGTCAGCGACGTGCGCCGCGGCGGTTCCGGCGTGTTTCGCCGCACCATCGATGGACTCGAGGCCGCCCGGCGTCACCGCCTGGTCACTGGCGTGGCGACCAGCGTCTGCGCCTCGAACATCGACGAGCTGGCGACCGAGTCTTTCGTCCGCGCGGTCATGGCCCGCGGGGTGGCCTATCTCTGGTACTACATCTACCGCCCTGTCGGTGCCGATCCGCACCCCGAGCTCTGCCTCGATGCGCAGCAGGTCCGGCGCCTGCGCCGGTTCATCGTCGAGATGCGCACCCGGGTGCCGATGATGATTGTCGATGCCTACTGGGACGATCGCGGCCGCGGCTTGTGCCCCGCCGCGGTCGGCATCTCGCATCACATCAGCCCGGCCGGCGACGTGGAACCCTGTCCGCCGTTGCAGTTCGCGGCGGACACGATCGGCGACGGCCGCGACTTCGTCGGGCTGCTCGCGCGCAGCGATTTCCTTGCGCGCTTCCGGGAATCGGTCAGCCAACGCACCCGCGGCTGCATCATCCTCGAGGACCCGGCGCACCTGCGCCGGCTGGTCGAATCCTGCGGCGCGCGCGATACCAGCGGGCGGGGCGTGGGCACCGGCGAGTTGGCCGCGATGTGCTGCCAACAGAGCCACGACATGCCGGGGGAGGAGATCCCCGAGCGCAGCTGGTTCTACCGTCTGGCCAAACGCAACTGGTTCTTCGGCTTCGGCGCCTACGGCTGAGGCCTTTTATCAGAGG
>JBEPXK010000201.1:0-6907 GCA_041641915.1 Planctomycetota bacterium | reverse complement strand
CGGCCCCCGCCGGCGCCGACACCACCTCCGAAGCCGACGCACCGTCCGGCCAGACGCCCACCCGTCTGCTGCGCGTCGGCCTGCCCGGCGGCGACGCGCGCGCGCTCGCCGATGCCGCAGGCAGAGCCGCGGCGACCGACGAACCCGACGCCGAGCTCACCGAGCGCCTGCTCGGCGGACTGCGTGCCCACGACCTGGCCGCGCTGCTGGTGGTCACCCCGCAGCCCCGCGACGACGGCCCGCCCGACTACGCCGCCACCCTGGTGCTCGACAACGCCCACCCCAAGGCGCGGGCGATCGCCGCCGCCTTCGACCACGCCCTCGACTCCTTCCGCCGCGAGCAGGTCGAACACCGGCTGCGCGTGCGCAACGTACCGGTCGAGCTGCTCGAGCCGCTGCGGCGCACGGTGATCGAACCGGCCTCGGCCGCCGCCGCCGCGCGTAGCCACCTCGGCGGCGCGATCCCGGTGCTGCTGGTGCTGATGGCCATCTCCGGCGCCTTCTTCCCCGCCCTCGACCTGATCGCCGGCGAGCGCGAACGCGGCACGCTCGAGAGCCTGCTATCGTGGCCCGGCGACCGCCGTGCGATCTTCCTCGGCAAGCTGCTGGTGGTCACCGTGGCCTCGCAGTTGACGGTGATGCTCAATCTGCTCAGCCTCGGCCTGACCCTGGGCATCGCGGTCGCCACCGTCGCCGGTGGCCGCGACCTGCTCAGCGCCGTCGGCCCGGGCAGCGGCCTGGGCATCCTCGCCATCGGCTTCGTGGTGCTGCTGCCGGTCAACCTGATGCTCGCCGCGCTCTCGTTGGCCCTCGCCGGTATCGCGACCTCGTTCAAGGAGGCGCAGAACTACCTCACCCCGCTGGTGCTGGTGGTCATGGCGCTGGCCGGCGCCTGCCTGATCCCCGACCTGCAAGCGAGCATGCTCACCGACATGGTCCCGGTGCTCGGGCCGCTGCTCGCGCTCAAGCAGAGCCTGCAATCGCCGCAGCCGGACTACCTCCACCTCGGCGTCGCCACCGCCGCCAGCGCCGCGCTCGCCGCGGTGTTCATCGGCTGGTCGGTGCGCCTGCTCGATGCCGAACGCTTCCTCTACCCCAGCCTGGTCCGCGCCGGCTGGGGCCGGTTCCGTCGCTGGGGCCGGGGCCCGGCCACGCCCGGCGGGGTCGAGGTGCTCGGCGTGTTCGCGGTCTCCTTCGGTCTGTTCGTGCTCGCCGGCGGCCTGCTCCATCCGCTCGGCCCGCTGGTCGCCACCGTCGCCACCCTGACCATCGGCGTCGCCCTGCCGGCGCTGGCGCATACCTGGCTCGGCGCCTACGACCCAGCGCAGACCCTGCACTGGCGTCGGCCCGAGGCGGCGGTCGAGTGGCTGCGCCCGGTGCTGCTGGTCCCCTTCTGCCTGATGATGGCCGGCGGCCTGAGCCAGCTGCAGATCCACATCATGGGCCCGCCGCCGGAGCAGCTGCAGCAGATCGAACAACTGCTCAAGACGATCCGCGCGAACTACGGTATCGCCGGGCTGATGCTGGCGGTCGCGGTGGCTCCGGGCGTATGCGAAGAGCTGCTCTGCCGCGGCACCCTGTTCGCCGGTCTGCGCCGCGGCGTCGGCACCACCGGCGCCGTGCTGATCAGCGCCTTCCTGTTCGGCATCTACCACGGCTCGCCCTACCGCTTCTTCCCCCAGGCCGCGCTCGGCGTGGTGCTGGCGCTGCTGGTACTGCGCAGCGGCAGCATCTGGACCGCGATCCTGCTGCACGCGCTCTACAACGGCACCGCGGTCGCGATCGCATTGCACTTCGACCAACAGCAGCCCGCGACCGACGCCGCCGAGGCCCCGGTGGTGATGGCCGAACAGACCGCCCAGGGACCACTGCCGGGATTGGTGGCCCTCGCAGTGGGGGTGGTGGGAATCGTGGTGGTGTTCCGCGCCCGCCGCAGCCGCGCGACCACCCGAGCCCGACGGGAGTGAAACCGACCGCGCGGTGACCGGCTACAGCGGAGGCTTCTGTCAGAGGGGGCGCTGCCCCCTCGCGCGCTCACGCGCTCACGCGCATCCCAGCTGCGCTTGCTCCTCGCTTCGCTGCGGGGCTGCGCTTGCGCTGCGTCGGCCGGTGGCCCCACCGGGGCCACCTATCGCTGCGCGATGCCGCCTCCGCCCCCCATGACCCCCTCGGCGGCGCGCTGACGCGCGCAAGGCTGGGATCGGCTTGGTAGCACTCTGCTGGAGCTCTGCGGGACCCGTCACAGCTCCACTGCGGCCGCGGCGTCGCGCGCGAGCATCTCGCGCGTGCGCCGGGTCATCACCGCGCCCATCCACGCCATGGCCAGCACCGCCAGGGCGAGCATGACCCAGGTCCAGGGGCCGAGACCGATCTCGCCGGTGGCGATGAAGGCCTGACCGCCGGTCACGCCGATCCACACCGAGAGCGCGACCCCCGGCAGCTTGCCGGCCCAGCCGGCGACGATGATCGTACGCAGCGGCAGCGCGGTGAGACCGAAGACGAAGTTGGCCAGATTCGAGGGGATGCAGGCGGAGAGCCGGACCAGGAATACCGCACGCCAGCCTTCGCGCGCAACCGCAGCGTCGACCGCGCGCAACATCCGGTGGCGCTCCAGCGCACGTTGCAGATGCGCCCGACCATAGCGACGGGCGAGCCAGTAGCCGAACAGGATCGCGCAGGTCGAACCGGTGAACACGATCGCCATGCCGATCCAGAAGCCGTAGAGGAAACCGGCGAGCACCTGCAACAGGAATGGCGGCAGGACCAGACTCCAGACGGTGAACACCGCAGCGTAGACCAGGCAGCCGGTGAGGCCGAAGCCGTGGATCCAGTCGTACAGCGCCCGGGCCCAGTCGGCGATCGGCAGGCTCGCTCCGGCGAGCACCAGTGCGACGGCCCCGGCGGCCACCAGGTACCATCGCCAGCTCCGGAATGCCATGCCGCGCGCCATGGCCGCATCATGGTCCATGGCGCGCCGGCGCCACCGGTGCCACGGGCCGTCCACATCGGGATGGTCACCGACCGCGACTTGTCGCCCCGCCCTGGCCGCCTACCCTGCGGCCCCGCGTCGCGGGGGAGGGAAAGCGTACATGGGCCCCATCGACATCGTCGTCCGTCTGATCCTCGGTTGCTTCATCGGCTTCTGCATCGGCTTGACCGGCGTCGGCGGCGGGGTCCTGGTCCTACCCTCGCTGGCCATGCTCGGCCTGCCCACGGTGGCCTGCGTCGGCACCGCCTCGGCCTATTCGGTGCTGACCAAGAGTTACGCGCTGGTCGAGCACATCCGGCTGAAGACCATCGACTACCGCGCCGCGCTGCTGTTCCTCGCCGGGGCCGCACCGGCGACCGCGCTGACCGCGGTCCTGGTCAAGGCCCAGGCGCAGAACGCCGGCTTCCAACGCGGCCTGAGCTGGTTCATCATCGGCATCATCGCGCTCTCGGGCGTGCTGATGGTGTTCAACCTGCTGCGCAAGCGCAAGCAGGTGACCCAGACCGCGGCGGCGACCGCCGACCCAGAAGCCGAGGCCGAAGCCCCGCCGCAGCGCCCACCGCTGGGCGTGGCCCGCGCGTTGATCGGTGTGGTACTCGGCGTGGTGGTCGGCGGGATCATGGCCGCGAGTTCGGTCGGCGGCGGGGTGATCGTGATCCCGATCCTGATCTTCGCCTTCCGCCTGCCGATCAGCCGCACCGCCGGCTCGTCGATCTTCATCGCCATCGGCCTGATGGCACTCTCGGCCCTGATCTATCTCTTCGTTCCCGCCGGCAGCGGCGGCGAGAGCCAGGTCGCGGTGGGCACCGCGGTATGGATGGCGGTCGGGTCGATCGCCGGCGTGTTCTTCGGCAGCCGTCTGACCACCAGGCTCAGCGATCAGGCGCTACAGAGCGCGATCATCGCAATGATCACCCTCGCGCTGCTGGGCATGACCTGGAAGACCCTCGCCGGCTGAGCCCGACATGCGCACGCCCGGTCAGACGACCGGGCGTGCGCATGAACAAGGACCGACGCAGCGATCAGACGAGCTTGTCGACGATGCCGTAGGCCAGCGCCTCCTCGGCGTCGAGCCAGTAGTCGCGATCGCAGTCTTCGGCCAGCTTCTCGTAGGTCTGACCGCAGTTCTCCGCCAGCAGGGCCAGGAGCATCTCCTTGGTCTTGATGATCCGCTGGGCGCTGATCTCGATCTCGGTCGCCGGGCCTTCGGCTCCGCCGAGGGGCTGATGCAGCAGGACCTCGCCGTGCGGCATGATCGCGCGCTCGCCCTTCTCGCAGCCGGAGAGGATCACCGCGCCCATGCTCGCCGCCATACCGGTCACGGTGCAGTGGACCGGGCAGCTGCTGCGCTGGATCACGTCATAGAGGGCCATGCCGTCGATGACCGAGCCGCCGGGGCTGTTGAGGTAGAACCGGATCGGCGCGGCGGGGTCCTTGTTCTGCAGGTAGAGGATCTGCTGCACCGCCGCGTTGACCGAGCGGGCGTTGACCTCATGGCTGAAATAAAGGATGCGTTGCTCGAGCAGGCAGGCGCCGATATCGACGGCCTTCACGTCCTTGGCATCGGGTAACAGGACTTTGGGATTCTCGGGCATGGGCGGTTCCTCCGAACGCTGGTCCGACATGGTATGCCCAGGCGCCGGAGCGTAAAGCCCGCGCACCGCGCCGACGGCTCAACCGACGGGCAGGTCGAAGGCCTCCGGCAGCGGATGGCCGTTGAGATACGAACGCGCGCTCATCGGCCGCTTGCCCGCTGGCTGCAGCCGCTCGAGACTGACCCCGCCGTAACCGCAACCCACGAGGATCTCGCGCCCGCGCTGGGCCGTGCGCCCCGGAGGCAGGTGCACATCGGTGAGCACCCGTACCGCGCGAATGCCGATACGCTGCGCGCCCGAACGGGTCCAGCACCCCGGCGCGGGGGTGTAGGCCCTGACCTGGCGTTCGACCGCATCCGCGTCCTGGCGCCAGTCGATGTGACCGTCCTCGTGCGTCAGCTTGCCGCACCACGTCACCCGCTCCGGATCCTGCGGCATGGGCTCGAGCAGCGGCAGGTCGCGCAGGAAACGGCCCATGGCCAGCGCTCCGAGCACCGCGAGCTTGTCGTGGAGCTCGGGCAGCGTGGTGCGCACCGGCAGCGGCAGCCGGTGACGGCAGTAGACCGGACCCGCGTCGAGCGCGCGAACCATCCGCTGGATACTGATCCCGGTCTGATGATCGCCGGCGCGCAGGGCCGCCTGCATCGGACTCGCCCCGCGCCACCGCGGCAGCAGCGAACAATGGAGGTTGATCGGCGCGATCCGCGGCCGGGCGAGGATCGCCTCCGACAGGATCTCGCCATAGGCGAAGACCACCAGCAGATCGCAATCGACCAGGCGCGGATCATCGGCGTGGCGGCGCAAGGAGCCGGGCTGCCATACCGGCAGACCCAGCTCCTCGGCGACCACCTTGACCGGCGGCGGGCGCAGGTGCCGGCCACGGCCGGCCCGCCGGTCGGGCTGGGTGACCACGCAGGACACCTCCACGTCCGCGGCGAGCGCGCGCAGGGTGGGGACCGCCAGCTCCGGCGTGCCCATGAACACCGCCTTCATCGCGCGTCTCCGCCACCCCGCGGAGCGATCAACTCCGCCTCCAGCGCCGCGATGTGGACATCCCCCGGCAGCCGGCAGGCGACGAGCAGATCGCCACCGTGCAGATCCAGGCTGACCGCGGTGGGCCGGTAGGCCAACGCCCGCCGCGCTCCGCCCAACGCCCGGAAGGCCTCGGCTCCGCCGCGCAACCCGGCGACCAGCTCGGCCTCGCGCCGCCCGGTGTCTCCATCGGCCGTCGGCATCCCGCGCCCGAACAGCGGCCCGGTGACCGCGGCCTCGCCGCTGGCGATGCGTTCCTCCATCGCCCCGTCGGTCGGCACCGCCTCGATCGCACGCTGACCGTCGCTGCGGTTGCGTCCGGTCTCGAGCAGATCGCCAGAGCGGGTGCGCTCGAGCATCCCCGCCGCGAGCCGTTCGTCGACCAGACGGTTGAACAGCTGACCACGATAGGCGGCCAGCAAGCGTTTCGGCGCCGGTGCCCGCCCCTTCACCCGTTCGGGCAGGCGCTTGCCCTGGGCCAGGATCCGCCCCCACTTGGCGTACTGCAGGCCACCGAGCACCGCCATCGCGAGATGGCTCGGTGCGCCCTCGTGGCGTAGACGATCGATCAACTCGCGGGCCTGGCCCAACGCGCCGGCGCTCTTGACCAGGCGTAATTCCCACCGCAACGCGGCGACGTCGCTACCGACGATCGCCCGTCCCGCGCTGCGCACCGAGGTCACCTTGAGTTTGCGCTTGTAGCCGGCGTTGGCGATCGCCCCCGGCTGCTCGACCTCCGCCGCCGGCAGGCTGAACCAGGCGGTGCAATCGGCCTCGCGATCGTGCACCCCGGTGCCGCGCACCTGCTGCGCAGGGATGCCCGCGGCCCGGGCGAGCGCCTGCCCGGCCTGGCGCGCACCCAGACCCCGACAGCGGGCCTCGACCCACAGCCAGTCCTCCCCCGCGGGCACCCGCCCCAGCTCGAGCACACAGCGCCGCTCCACCCGCGGAGTGGCACCAGCGGCATCGACCAACGGCGGCAGATCGGCATTGCGCAACAACATGGTCTGCAGTCGAACGCAGGGCGTCGACAGATAAACCCTTTTTTCCCAGTGACTTTCCTCCGAGGGGGCTTCGCCCCCTCGGAGGAAAGCCTCAAAGGTGGGCTCTCCATCAGAGGGGGCGCTGCCCCCTCGCGCCTTCGGCGCATACCCCCACGGCCTCGGTCGGGGTTCGCGGCCTCCGGCCGCGTTTTCTGCGGGCCTACGGCCCATTTTCGCAGAAAAGCACCCCTCGGTCGGCCGGTCGCCCAGCCAAGCCTGGCTGGGCTCCACTCGCTGGCGGTACCGAG
>JBEPXK010000200.1:0-6992 GCA_041641915.1 Planctomycetota bacterium | reverse complement strand
CAGCTGCGCTTGCTCCTCGCTTCGCTGCGGGGCTGCGCTTGCGCTGCGTCGGCCCGGTGGCCCCACCGGGGCCACCTATCGCTACGCGATGCCGCCTCCGCCCCCCACGGCCTCGGTCGGGGTTCGCTGCCTCCGGCCGCGTTTTCTGCGGGCCTACGGCCCATTTTTGCAGAAAACCACCCCTCGGTCGCCCGACCCGTTGACGACGATTCTCGCCGTGCCAAGGTGCTGCGCGATCTCTGAGGGCCCCGTCAATTGCGAAGTTTTAATGAATTGTTGATAAATATTTTGTCGCGCCGATCGCCGATTGGCATTCGCCGCGAGACGTGGTACACGCAATGACGAGAACGGGAGCACCAGATGACCAGACGTATCGATCGGGGCAAGGACGGCGACCGACCTCCGGACAACGGCGAACTGCACATCTGGCCCGACCGCATCCCCGAATTCCACATCATGGAGCAGATCGCCACCGGCACCGCCGGCATCGTGTTCCGCGCGGTGCAGCGCTCGATGCAACGCGAAGTGGCGCTCAAGATCCTCGATCCACGTCTGGGCACCAATGAGCAGTTCGCCGCGCGCTTCCTCGAGGAGGCCCGCGCTGCCGGCACCGTCCACCATCCCAACGTCGTCACCTGTTTCGACGTCGGCCGTCACGAGGAACTCCTGTACCAGGAGCTCGAACTCCTGGCCAACGGCGATCTCAACCGCTTCCTCAAGACCCACGGCTGCCCGCTCGACGAGAAGAGCGCGATCGCCATCACCACCGACATCGCCCGCGGCGCCGAGGCCATCGCTGCGGCCGGGCTGGTCCACCACGACATCAAGCCGGCCAATGTCTTCATCGCCGCCGACGGCACGGCCAAGATCGGCGACCTCGGCATCGGCCGCATCTGCGGCACCGCCACGATCTCGGTCGCGGCGCGCAGCAGCGCCGATCTCGCCTACGTCGCCCCCGAGCTGCTACGCGATCAGCGGGGGGCCGACATCCGGGCCGACATCTACGCCATCGGCGCGATCGCCCACCTGCTGGCCACCGGCTCGCCACCCTTCGGCCCGCTGGCCGACACCGACACCTGGCACCTCGACGAGACCATGGGCTTCGACCCACGTGCGCTCAACCCGGACCTCGGACCCGGTCTGGCCAGCGTGATCCACAAGGCGCTCGAGCCAGATCCGGCCACCCGCTACGCCTCGCCGACCCAACTGCGTGAGGACCTGGAGCGCCTCGCCTACGACTTCGCCCCGATCCACGCCCGCGGCATCACCGCCACAGTCCGCGCGTCAGGCGCGCAGCCGGCCAGCCTCGCCACGACCAAGGTCCAGGGCCTGCGCCCGACGGCGATGCGCCAGGTCGGAACCGAGGAGGCGCTCACACCGCGGGGCAGCGAGCAGACATCGCCACCAGGTCGCGCTCGCCGCACCCTCTACCGCGGCCTCGCGGTGGCCACGGCGCTCGTTCTCGCCGCCGTCCTCGGCGCCGTGGCCCTCAGCGGCGATCCACCGGAGGAACAAACGGCGACGGAGGCACCTCCGCAAAGCCCGGTGCGCGACGCCCCGGCCGGCGAGCCGGCGCTTGCGCCCGAGCCGCCGCCGCCGGCGGCCGTCAATCGCGCCCCGCGCGTGCCGTCCTGGGCCAGCGACCACGGCAGCGATGCCATCGGCGACTGGGCCCTGTTCACCCTCGGCAGCAGCCAGCTGCGCTTCCGCTACTGCCCGCCCGGCAGCTTCGCGATGGGCCCGGGCGAGGACGAGCCGGGCGCCAGACCGCATCGCGTCCGGCTCAGTCGCGGCTTCTGGCTCGCCGAAACCGAGGTCCCGCAAGCGCTGTGGACCGCGGTGATGAACGGGAATCCCTCCTCGTTCCGCGGTCCGCAACGCCCGGTGGATTCCCTCACCTGGCACGAAGCGCAGGATTTCTGCACCCGCCTGACGCAGATGCGTGCGGACGCTGATTTCCGCCTGCCGACCGAGGCCGAATGGGAGTACGCCTGCCGCGCCGGCGGCGAGACCGACGCGGCAGGCGACCCAACCGGCTACTGGCACGCCGACACCAGCGGCGATACCACGCACCCGGTCGGCAGCGGCGCGGCCAACGCCTGGGGCCTGCACGACATGCTCGGCAACGTCAGCGAATGGTGCCTCGACGCCTACGGCGCCTACGATGCGCTGCCCGCCGTGGACCCGGTACGCCCGCCCGACGCCGCGGCCCATCGCGTAACCCGCGGCGGATCCTGGGCCAGCCGTCCCGACGAGTGCCGCCCGACCCGGCGCGGCAAGCACAAGCCGATCACCAACCTGTTCCTCATCGGCCTGCGTCTGGCCGCAGATCCCTGATCCAAACCGCCGCATGGCGGCCGGCCCCGGTTGCGGCCGCTCGCAGCCCGCCTACAACCGGGCCTCTGCCCCAGGAGGCCCTGATGACCGATGCGGCTACGAGCGTGTTCGACAAGGTTCCCACCGCGGTGTCCTTCCCCGCGATCGAGGAGGAGATCCTGGCCTTCTGGGAGGGCATCGACGCCTTCCACGAATCCAACCGCCGCCGTCAGGCCGCAGGCGCGCCGGACTTCGTGTTCTACGACGGCCCGCCCTTCGCCACCGGCACCCCGCATTACGGCCACCTGCTCGCGGGGACGCTCAAGGACATCGTGCCACGCTATTGGTCGATGCGCGGCTACCACGTCCCGCGGCGCTTCGGCTGGGACTGCCACGGCCTGCCGATCGAAGCGCTGGCACAGAAGGCGCTCGACCTGCATGGCACCGCGGCGATCAACGAGACCGGGGTCGACGTGTTCAATGAGCAGTGCCGCTCGATGGTCTTCTCCTACGTCGACGAATGGCGCGCCACCGTCACCCGCATGGGCCGCTGGGTCGACTTCGACGACGACTACAAGACCATGGATCTCGACTTCATGGAGTCGGTGTGGTGGGTCTTCCGCCAGCTGTGGGACCAGGGGCGGGTCTACCGCGCCCACCGGGTGATGCCCTACTCGCCCAAGCTCGCGACCCCGCTGGCCAAGAACGAGGTCCGTGACGACAACTACCAACAGGTCGACGACCCGGCGATCACCTGCCGCTTCCGCATGCGGCACACCCCAGGTTTCGAAGCCGACACGCCGGTCTATCTCCTGGCCTGGACCACCACCCCCTGGACCCTGCCGTCGAACCTCGCCCTCTGCGTCGGGCCCGATATCGACTACCTCGCCGTACGCGATGGCGACGCGGTCTACGTCCTCGCCGAAGCCCGTGTCGACAATTACTACAAGAAGCCCAGCGACGAGCTGGAGGTGCTCGCGCGCTTCACCGGCCGCGACCTCGTCGGCTGGACCTACGAGCCGCTGTTCGCCTACTTCGCCGACCGCGACGCCTTCCGCGTCGTCGCCGACGACTACGTCACCACCGGCGAAGGCACGGGCATCGTCCACCAGGCGCCGGCCTACGGCGAGGACGACTACCGTATCTGCATGCGCGAGGGCCTGCCGCTGGTCGACCCGCTCGACGCCGAATGCCGCTTCACGGCGCCGGTGACCGAATACGCGGGCATGTTCTGCAAGCAGGCCGACAAGGCGCTGATCCGCCGACTCAAGGAGGAGGGCAAGCTGGTACACCAGGCCAGCTACCGCCACCCCTACCCCTTCTGCGACCGCACCGATTTCCCGCTGGTCTACCGCGCGATCGACGCCTGGTACGTCCGGGTCGAGGACCTGCGCGACCGTCTGGTCGCCAACAACGCCTCGGTGCGCTGGGTGCCGGATTTCGTCGGCGGCAAGCGCTTCTCCAACTGGCTCGCCGGCGCCAACGACTGGAACGTCAGTCGCAACCGTTTCTGGGGTTCCTGCATTCCGATCTGGGTCAACGAGGACGATTCGCAGGACACCATCTGCGTCGGCTCGCGCGCCGAGCTCGAGCAGCTGTGCGGCGAGCAGGTGGCCGACCTGCACAAGCACACCCTCGACCCGATCGTGATCGAACGCGACGGCAAACGCTACCGCCGCACGCCAGAGGTGCTCGACTGCTGGTTTGAGTCCGGCTCGATGCCCTACGCCCAGGTCCACTACCCCTTCGAACGCGAAGGCGAAGAGGACTCCTTCTTCCCCGCTCACTTCATCGCCGAGGGCCTCGACCAGACCCGCGGCTGGTTCTACACCCTGCTGGTGCTCGGCACCGCGCTCTTCGACCGCTCGCCGTTCCGCAACGTGATCGTCAACGGCATCGTTCTCGCCGAGGACGGCACCAAGATGTCGAAGTCGAAGATGAACTACCCGGATCCGAACCTGCTGCTCGACCAGATCGGGGCAGACGCCCTGCGCACCTATCTGATCGACTCGCCGCTGGTGCGGGCCGAACCGCTGGCCTTCAGCGAAAAGGGCCTGCGCGAGATCGTTCGCCGCGTGGTCCTGCCTTACTGGAACGCGCTCTCGTTCTTCACCACCTACGCCGCGGTCGATGGCTACGACCCGCGCAGCGAACAGCCGCGGCCGGTATGCGAACGCGGCCGGCTCGACCGCTGGATCCTCTCCACCCTCCAATCGCTGATCCGCGACGTGAACCACGAGATGGAGGCCTACCGTCTCTACAACGTCGTGCCGCGCGTGCTCGCCTTCATCGACGACCTCACCAACTGGTATATCCGTAATTCCCGCCGGCGGTTCTGGAAGTCAGACGACGACCGCGACAAGGCCGACGCCTACGCCACGCTCTACGCGGTACTGGTCTGCTTCGCCAAGGTGCTTGCGCCGATGATGCCCTTCCTCACCGAGGAGGTCTACCAGCGCCTGGTCCGCCCGGTCGATCCCGCCGCCCCGGAAAGCGTCCACTGGTGCGACTACCCGGTGGTCGACGAGCGCCTGATCGACAGCGAGCTCGAGAACAGCATGGCCGTGGCACGCACCGCCGTCGGCCTCGGACGCCGCGTGCGCGAAGAACACCGCATCCGGGTCCGCCAACCCCTCGCCGAGCTGACGGTGGTCCACCGCGATCCCGCGGTGCGACGCGAGGCCGAGGCCGCCGCGGCGATCATCCGCGACGAGCTCAACATCAAGGCGGTGAGCACCGAATCCGACGAGAGCGCGGTGTGCGAGATCGTGGTCAAGCCCGACTTCCGTTCGCTGCGCGCGCGCTGCCCGCACAAGATCAAGGACCTGCAGGGCGTGATCCGCGGCTGGGGCTTCGCCGAGGTCGCGCGCCTGGAAGCCGGCGAGCCGATCGAGGTCGACGAGGTGCTGATCGGCCTCGACGACGTCCTGCTCGAACGCAAGCCCAAGCCCGGTGCGGCCATCGCCACCGACGGCAATATCACCGTGGTACTCGACACCCGGCTCGATCCGCAGCTCGAGGCCGAGGGCATCGCGCGCGAGTTCGTCAGCGTGCTGCAGAACGCGCGCAAGGACGCCGGGCTCGAGGTCACCGATCGCATTGCCGTCACCTGGCGCAGTCCCGATGCGACGGTCGCGCAGGCGATCGCAGCGCACGCCGCAATGATCGCCGGCGAGACCCTCGCCCAGCGGCTCGACGCGGGCGAACCGCAGCCGGCGAGCGAGGCCCGCCTCGGCGAGCGCCCGATCAGCTTCGCGCTGGCCCGCGTGTGACCGGCGGGGCGAGCGTCCGGCCGGTCACACGCCCCGGAGCTCAGAAGCTCAGCTCGCCGCGAAGGATGAAGGCCGCGACACCGTCGGCGGTCGGATCGCCGGCGGGATTGTGCACGTACTGCAGATCGGGGGTCACGGCCAGACCGTGGCCGAGATCCCATCGCCAGTAGATCTCGAGGTGGTGCTCGGGATCGCGATCGCCGACGGCGTCGGTGAAATCATCCGAAGCCACGCTCAAGGCATAGCCGATACCCAGCGTCTCGCCCCCGTTCGCCACCACCGCGGTGGCGATGCTCGCACCGAGGCTCAGGGCATGCGCCACCTCGCTGAGTGCGGGATCGGCGAACCCATAGCGCAGCCAGACTCCGATGGCGTCGCCGAGCTCCTGATCGATGCCGAGGCCGACGCCGAAGGCCGGATCGGTCTCGCCCGGATCGGCGAACACGCTCTGTTCGGCGCCGGCGAACCAGGCGTGCACGCTGTAGCTGCCCGGCCGCCCGCCGAAATCGGCCTGCCACACCGCCTCGACCATGGCGAAGGCGTCCTCGACCACATCCTCGTTATCGCCTTCGCCATCGACCACCTGCGCGCCGAAGCGCAGCGGCGTCTCGTCCGGCGCATACCAGGCCGCGACCCCGAAGCCGTAGTCAGGATAGGGAATGGCGGCATTGAGCACGAACCCGGTCGAGGCGAACTGGCTGATGCCGTCGCCGGCGTAGGGGCTGGTGTCGAGGGTGACCGTGGCGTCGATCCGCCCGAGGCGCACCTGGGCGCGATCCCCGGCGAAGCGGTGTTCGTACCATGCCTCGCCCAGACGTACCCGGTCGTCGTCGTCGGCCTCGTCGAAAAAGCCGGTCCAGGTCGGAACCTCCTCGTCGATGCCGCCGCCGGTGCCCGATTCGAGGAACACGAAGGCCTCGCCCCGCTCGCCGATCGGCGCGGTCAACTCGACGTAGGCCTTGGCCAGGGCATCGGTGACGTCGCCCTCGCTGCTCAGCTGCTCGTCGACCCCGGCGGTGCTCTGGACCGCGCCGAGCGCAACCACCGCGACACTCACGCGCTCGTACCATTCCGGGTCAGGATCGGCGGCAGGCACGGTTTCGGGGGCAGGCTCGGGGGCGGCATCGGCGGCGATCAGACTCCCTAGCCCACACGCGATCGCGGCGATCCGCAGCCAGGGTGGATGCGATACCGGCGCTACGCCGCCGGCTGGTTCACGGTGCACCATGGTCTTTGACCTCTTCTGTTTCTGTGGCCGGCCCTTCGACGATCAGGCTCGCGCACACCAGCAGGTGCCGCCCCGCGCCGTCGAAGACCAGGCGGTTGTCCCCCGCGCGCAGCGCGTCGGGGGGTATGGCGATATCGTGCACCGGCAGATCCGGATCCACCCGGATCGCCGGCGCG
>JBEPXK010000199.1:0-7023 GCA_041641915.1 Planctomycetota bacterium | reverse complement strand
CTGCGAAAATGGGCCGCAGGCCCGCAGAAAACGCGGCCGGAGGCCGCGAACCCCGACCGAGGCCGTGGGGGTATGCGCCGAAGGCGCGAGGGGGCAGCGCCCCCTCTGAGTCAACGGGGCTAGACGCGGTTAGACGCCCACGCGCTCGTGGGCCGCGCTGCTGGGTCGCCGGTCGGTCGCGCGTTGAGCGGCGGTCGATACGCGGGCCGTGTTGCGGGTCGCCGGTTCGCCGTCGACCGGGGTCGCCTCGCCCGGCCAGGGGAAGTCGGTGTCGGACTCGTCGTGCTCGCGGGCGTGGCGTCGGGTGCGTTCGCGGATCCGGCTCATGCGCTCGGCGTGGGTGTTGGCGCCCGGGGTCTCGCCGTGGTCGCGCTGGAGCGTGCCGGTCCAATGCCCGGTGCCGCTCTCCACGCGGTCTTTGCTGGTGCGCACCTCGCTGAGCAGGTGCTCGATCGCGTCGCCCCGGCCGAGGGCATAGCCATGGCCGCCGCGCAGAGCCACGCAGGCATGACGGCGCACGCGCAGCACGACCACCGCCGCGAGCACCACCGGCAGCATCACCATCGCGGGCTGGTAGGCGAACAGCTGCACCGCGGCGATCAGCGCGCAGGCGCAGGCCAGGATGCTCAGCAGCGGCAGGTGTCGACGTTCGATTCCGGCCGTGACCAGGCGCGGTGCATAGTAGATTTCACGGTGGTGATGCCAGGAGGACAGCTCGAGCCGACGGAAGGCGTGACGGTTGGTCACCGCCACCTCCTTGATCAGGCTCTCGGCCCGCCGTCGCCGGCAGCGCGAGCGCAACAGCGAGCCGTCGGCGGTCGCGAATTCGAGCCGGCCGCTGAGCGCGGTCAGGCATCCCAGCACGCCGGCTGCCGCCAGCGCCACGGCTACCGGGCGCAGCAACGGGAACGCGGCACAGGCGGCGGCCGCGGCCAGCCATATGGCCAGGCGCAAGAGGGCCCAGCCCGGTGTTTCGCGATCCCAGACGATCGCGGCGCAGTCTTGCAGGAACAGGTGGGCGACCACGCCGGTGCGGTCGGCGCGGCGCAGGCGCAGCGAGAGCACCTTGCCGTCGTCGCCGACGAGGAAGCTGCGCAGACGGCAGGCGAGCCAGCCGCTGGCCAGGGGGCGGGGGCTGGCCCGCCCCCGCCCGGGGCTGCGCGCTTCACCGAGCAGCAAGAGGAGGGCGATGAACCCGGCCAGCGCAGCGGGGGTCAGCGGCTGTCCCGGCGTCGCGAGCTCCGGGCGTAGGCCGAGCCCGCCGAGCAGTTCGGCCCACCGGAGAGTGAGTGCGGCGTGCCAGTCGGCCAGCGCGGCAGCCTGGGGCAGGCCGACGAGCAGCGCCGAACCGGCGAAGATCAGGCAGAGGAGGGCGAACGTGCGGCGCATAGGCCTCTCCGGGGTGCATCGGCGACCGACCAGATCGAAGCCACCGCGGTGGCCTCTGGACGGCACGGTCCTGCCAGCCTGCCGTCTCGGCTCGGGTGCCAGGGGTGCAACGCCCCGCTTGCATGTTCGGTAACGGCGAGGGCGTGCAATGGTGGAGTGGCGGGTCGGGCGCGCCGCGCGGGTGTTCGCTGAGCATGATCCACAAGGTCCGGGGGTGGCGCCATTTGCCCTTCCGGCTCTTCGCGGCCGCGTCAGCATGCGGTATGGCCGATTCCCCGCTGGCCCTGTTGCAGGAGCTGCTGGAGCCGCAGTTGACGGCTGAGCAGCACGCCTGGCTTGCGCGGGAGCGCGGAGCCGATGCCGCGGTGCGCGATCGGGCCTTCACCCTGGCGCCGCGACGGGTGGGGCGCGAGCCGCTGGAAGTCGGGCCGGACGAGCGCCGTCGGGCGCAGGCCTTGCGCCCTGGCTGGCGCCTCGGCGGCTTGACGCGCGACGACGCGGCGCGGCTGATCCTGCTGCTCGATCTGCCGCCGGAGGGTCAGGCCAGCTTGTTCAGCGACCTTTGTGTCGGGGCCGACCTGCGCGAGTCGCTGGTGCTCTATCGCGGCCTGCCGCTCTACGCCGCGGATCCGGCGGCGCTGCTCAGTCAGGCGCGCAAGGGTCTGCGGTCGAACGTGGTGAGCACCTTCGTCGCCATCGCCCATCATTCGCCCTTCCCGCAGGAGCACTTCGACGTTGGGACCTGGAACCAGATGGTGCTCAAAGCCTTGTTCATTGGCGTGGCGCTGTGGCCGATCCAGGGGCTCGATGCGCGCGCCAACCCCGAGCTCAAGCGCATGCTGATCGACTACGCCCGCGAGCGGCGCGCCGCCGGGCGCAGCGTTCCCGCCGAGCTGTGGCGCGGCGTCGGTCCGGTCGCCACCGCTGCGGAGCTCGATGACCTGCTGCGCGCGCTGCGCTCGGAGGCGGCCGACGAGCGAGAGGCGGCGGCGCTGGCCCTCGCCGGCTGTCCGCTGGACGCGGCGACCGCGGTCCTGCGGCGTGAGGCCCCGGATCTGGCCGCGGCGATCGCGGCCGGGGAGCTGGCCTACCGGCGTGAAGAGGAGGTAATCGACGGATGCGCCTGATCGACCCCCACATCCATTGCAGTTCGCGCTCCACCGACGACTACGAGGCGATGGCCGCCGCTGGCGTGGTGGCGGTGGTCGAGCCGGCGTTCTGGAACGGCCAGCCCCGGACCAACGTCGGCTCGTTCGTCGATTACTTCGCCTCGCTGGTCGGTTGGGAGCGCTTCCGCGCCGCGCAGTTCGGCATCCGCCATTATTGCTGCATGGGCCTCAACGCCAAGGAAGCCAACGATGAGGCCCTGGCCGACGAGGTCATGGCCATCCTCCCGCGGTTCGCCTGCAAGGAGGGGGTGGTGGCGATCGGCGAGATCGGTTTCGACGATCAGACGCCGGCCGAAGAGAAGTATTTCCGTGCCCAGGTCGAACTGGCGCGCGAATTGGACCTGCCGGTGGTGGTCCACACGCCGCACCGCGACAAGCGCGCCGGCACCCTGCGCAGCATGGACCTGCTCGACGAGATGGGCGTCGACCCGTCGACGGTGATCATGGATCATAACAACGAGGAGACCGTCGAGTCCGTGCGCGACCGCGGCTACTGGGCCGCCTTCACCATCTATCCGCGGACCAAGATGGGCAACGAGCGCATGGTCGCGGTGGTGGAGCGCTTCGGCGTCGAGGGGCTGATCGTGGATTCGAGCGCCGACTGGGGTGTCTCCGACCCGCTGGCGGTACCCAAGACCGCCCGGTTGATGGCCGAGCGCGGTATCGACGAACAACGGCTGCACACCCTGTTCTACGCCAACCCGCTCGCCGCGCTCGGCCGTAACGGCGAGATGCGCGAATCCGACTGGCTCGAGGCCGCCGGCATCGACCAGCGCCAGGAGTTCGCCGGCAACACCGTGCTGCGCGGGCAGCGCCCGCGGGTGGATGACGATCGGATTGCGTGAGTTAAGGGCTCCACGACGTGTCGTGCGGGCAACGCGAGTAGCGAACAGCGAACAGCGAAGAGCGAATAGCGAACAGCGAGCAGCGGGACCATGTCCCGCCAGCGAGTCGAGCGATGAGGCGAATCTCGGCGGCCGCACCTGCGCGTGGCGCGAGCGCGTCGGCCTCGCGCAGCCGGACGGCAAGCCATCGGTCCATCGACCGTCCGAGCGTGCCTGCGGCACATCCGCCAGCGACGCCGCGGCCCCAGCGCCACGAAAAACCCCGGCGCCATGGGCGCCGGGGTTTGCGAAAACAGGTCGGGCAACCAACTGCCCGTGAACCGGTCTCTGAACCGATCTCTAGCAGCTGTAGTAGATCTCGAACTCGTAGGGGTTCGGGCGCAGCTTGAGCGGCTCGACCTCTTCCTCGCGCTTGTGGTCCACGTAGGCGTCGATCATCTCGTCGCTGAACACGTCGCCCGCGGTCAGCCATTCCTTGTCAGCCTCGAGCTCGTCGAGGGATTCCTCCAGGGTGCGGCAGGTCGACGGGATCTGCGCCAGCTCCTCCGGCGGGAGGTCGTAGATGTTCTTGTCCATCGGGTCGCCGGGGCTGACCTGGTTCTTGATGCCGTCGATCATCGCCATGAGCATCGCGGCGAAGCCCAGGTGCGGGTTGCCGGAGCTGTCGGGGCAGCGGAACTCGATGCGGCGGCCCTTGGCGTTGGGCGAGTAGGGGATGCGCACCGAGGCCGAGCGGTTGGTCGCGCTGTAGGCCAGGTTGACCGGTGCTTCGTAGCCGGGCACCAGGCGCCGGTAGCTGTTGGCCGAGGCGTTGGTGAAGGCCTGGATGCTGCGGCCGTGCTTGAGGATGCCGCCGATGGCGTACAGGGCCTCCTGGCTCAGCTTGGAGTAGCCGTCACCGGCGAAGATGTTCTCGCCGTCCTTCCAGATCGAGGTGTGCACATGCATCCCCGAGCCGTTGTCGCCGAACAGGGGCTTCGGCATGAAGGTGGCGGTCTTGCCATGCTGATAGGCGGTGTTCTTGACCGCGTACTTGAGTTTGTGGACGTTGTCGCCGGCGGTGTAGATGTCGCCGAACTTGATGCCGATCTCGCTCTGGCCAGCGGTGGCCACCTCGTGATGGTGGACCTCGACGTGCATGCCCATGCGGGCCATGTGCAGCGCGATCTCGTTGCGGATGTCGGCCAGGGTGTCGGCCGGGCTGACCGGGAAGTAGCCGCCCTTGTGCGGGATCTTGTGGCCGAGGTTGATGCCCTCGTCACCGGTGGCCCAGGCGCCCTCTTCCGAGGCGATCTCGTAGAAGGAGGCATTGGGCTGCGAAGCGAAGCGCACGCCGTCGAAGATGAAGAACTCGGGCTCCGGGCCGAAGAAGGCGGCGTCGCCGATGCCCAGGCTCTTCATGTACTCGATCGCCTTCTGCGCGATCGAACGCGGGCAGCGATCGTAGAGCTGGCCGGTGCGCGGCTCGATGATGTGGCCGAGGATGGCCAGGGAGCGGTGCTCACGGTAGGGGTCGACGTAGGCCGACTCGAGGTGCGGTTTGAGCACCATGTCCGATTGGTCGATGCTCTTCCATGCCCGGATCGACGAGCCGTCGAAGGGGACGCCCTCTTCGAGCAGGTCGTCGTCCACCAGGCTCGCCGGCATGGTGAAGTGGTGCAGGGTCCCGAACATGTCGCCGAACTGCATGTCGACGAACTCGATGTCGTGCTCCTTGATCATCTGGAGTACGGTTTCCACGGGCATATTCACTCCGTTCTCATTGCGTGGCGTACGGCCACGGGTTGGTGATGGGCCGCCGGCGGCGGCGGGGAGGGAGTCAGATGGCCTCGGGGCCTCGTTCTCCGGTGCGGATGCGGATGCAATCCTCGAGCGGTAGGATGAAGATCTTGCCGTCGCCGACCTTGCCTTCCTCTTCCGTGCGGCCGGCCTTGATGATGGCCGCGACGGTCGGTTCGACGAAGTCCTCGTTGACGGCGATCTCCAGCTTGACCTTGCGCAGGAGGTTGACGGTGTACTCGTGCCCGCGGTAGACCTCGGTGTGCCCCTTCTGGCGACCGAAGCCCTGGACGTCGCTGATGGTCAGGCGGACCACCTCGACCTCGCTGAGGGATTCCTTCACCGCTTCGAGCTTGGAGGGCTGGATGATGGCTTCGATCATCTTCATGGTCGGTTCTCCCATGGGCAGGACCGTGGGGCGGTGTGCGCAATGAGCGTACCTACCGCTGCCGCCGGACTGCCGGTTATGCAAGGTGCTGTGATGAAGGCACTTGCGATTGGGGTGAATTGATCAGGGGGTGGGGAGCGGACCACAATGACAAGCTTCCGGTTGAGCAGGTGATCAGAAATGAAGCAGGTGTCGTTTCTGGCGGTCGCCAGCATCCCCTGGGGATCCGATCGGATCTCCTGGTCGGGCAGTCTGGGTCGGCGGCGTGGGGCTGCAAGCGACGGACGGCCATCCGCCGTTGCCATCTGACGCCGCGCTGCGCCAGGGGCGTGCCGGGTGATGCCCGGACGGGCTCTGGTATCGTGGGGCAGTGCCCCGCGGTTCCCGCGCTGTGTCGGCTGCCCGGATGCCATGACGTTCGGGGCTGAGCCGGGTGGCTCGGTGGGCCGCGCGCTGGTGACACACGGGGGAGGCCTGCCGATGCGCTCGCGTTGAGGCGCTCGGGGCCCCGCCTACGGTAAGCGCCAGCACCACCTCCGCAGGAGTCCTGTCCCCATGAATCCGGACCGAGTACCGCCCTGGCTGGTCGCCCTCATCATCTTCTTCGGGCTCGCTACCGCTGCGGGGGTCATCACCTTCCAGTATTTCTATGCCGAGTCCACCGCGCTGGTCACCGAGCGCCAGCAGGCCGAGGCCGAGGTCGCCGACGCGCGCGAAGCAAAGGATGATTTCGCTTCGGAAGTCGATCCGCTCAACCGGTTGCTGCTTTCCCGGCGTGAAGAGATCGCGCGCCTCGAACGGCGTAATCAGGAGGCGGCGGAGATCATCGGCAACTCGCTCGAGCCGCGACTGCGCGAGGCGCTCACCCAGCTCAAGGTCGATATCAGCTCCCTGCAGCAGACCGAGGACGACCTCACCGGCCAGGCCGAGCGCGCCATGGCCGACTTGGAGCAGGAAGAGAAGCAGTACACCAGCCGGCAGCGCGAGAACGAGAGCGCGCTGCGCAAATACCGCGAAGAGGTCGACGAGATCAAGCAGGAGATCAAGCGTCGCAAGAAGGCCTACCGCGAAGAGCTGGCCGGGATCGAGACCGACATCCGCGAGCGTGAGAAGCGCGTCCAGGAACTGCTCAACCGCATCGATATCGATGCCGACGAGCTGATCAGCGACGGCATCCTGCTCCAGGCCCGCGTCAGCGACGGTTTCGTGTTCATCAACCGCGGGCTCAATCACGACCTGCGCCAGGGGACCAGGTTTGTCGTCTTCAACCGCCGCGCCGGCCAGAACTACATCAAGGGCGAGATCGAGGTGGTGAAGGTCTACACTGGCATGAGCGAGGCGCGGGTGATCGAAGAGGTCGACGCCAACGACCCCATCGTCGCCGGCGATCACATCCACAACAACATCTACAACCCGCATGAGCAGAAGGTCTTCGTCATCAAGGGCGACTTCG
>JBEPXK010000198.1:0-7037 GCA_041641915.1 Planctomycetota bacterium | reverse complement strand
CCGCGATCCTGGGCTTCGGCCTGCTCGCCTGGGGCTGTAAGGGCCAGCTGTGCCAGCGGATGCGGCATGCGCCTATCAGGTGCGATCGCGGAACCGTGGCCCTCGCGAAACTGCATGCATGCCCAGCCGGGCCCGATGCCGCGGGCCTGGCGACGGAGCCGGCACCAGTGGATCGCGAGGCCTACGACGCGGTGCCGCACAACCCCTTCCGGGCCACCGTCGTGCCCGGCAACGACGCGAGTACCTTCTCGATCGACGTCGATACCGCCAGCTACGCCAACACCCGCCGCTTCCTGCTGCAGCAGAACCAGCTGCCGCCGCCCGGCGCGGTGCGCATCGAGGAGCTGGTCAACTACTTCGAGTACGGCTATCAATCGCCCAGCCCCGGTGACGCGCATCCGCTCGCGGTGCATACGGCCATCGCCGGATGCCCCTGGGCTGGCGATCACCGTTTGTTGCGCGTGGCATTGAAGGGCCGCGAACCGCAGGGCGAGCGCAAGCCGGTGAACCTGGTGTTCCTGGTCGATGTCTCCGGCTCGATGCAGTCGCCCGACAAACTGCAGTTGCTGCTCCATGGCCTCGAGGCGCTGGTGCGCGAACTGGGTGAGCGCGACCGCGTAGCCATCGTCACCTACGCCGGCGCCAGCCGAACGGCGCTCGCCTCGACCTCTGGCGCGCGACAGGAACGGATCATCAAAGCACTGCGGTCCCTGCAGGCGGGCGGGTCGACCAACGGCGCCGCCGGCATCCAGGGGGCCTACCGCGAGGCGCGCGCCGGGCGTATGGCCCAGGGGGAGAATCGGGTGATCCTGTGCACCGACGGCGACTTCAACGTCGGCATCAGTGATCGCTCGCGCCTGATGGAGTTGATCGAAGACGAGGCCGGCGACGGGATCACCCTGACGGTGCTCGGCTTCGGCCGCGGCAACCTCAACGATGCCATGCTCGAGGAGTTGACCAATCGCGGCGACGGCACCTACCACTATATTGACGGTGCCAACGAGGCACGGCGGGTGCTGGTCCACGGCCTGACCCGCAACCTCACCACCATCGCGCGCGACGTGAAGATCCAACTGTTCTTCGACCCGGCGCGGGTGGCCGGCTGGCGGCTGATCGGCTACGAGAACCGGCGCCTGCGGCGCGAGGATTTCAACGACGACAGCAAGGACGCCGGCGAAATCGGCCCTGGGCACACGGTCACCGCGCTCTACGAGCTGGTCCCGGCCGGCGTCGCGGTGCCGGCGGGCGACGCCGATCCGAACCCTTTCCTCGTGGACGAGGCCAGCGCACCGGCGCCGGCCGCTGGGCCCGGAGCGCTGGTGCGGGTGCGCCTGCGCTACAAGCCGGTCGGCGCCGAGGCCAGCAGGCTGGTCGAGACCGACGTGGTTGATGCCGGCGCCCCGGCCGCCGCGGCCGACGGCGATACCCGCTGGGCCGCGGCGGTGGCCGGCTGCGGCATGCTGTTGCGCGGCAGCCCGCACGCCGGCGACCTCGACTGGGCTCGGGTCCGCGCCCTGGCCATCGGCGCGCTCGCGCCGGATCCCACCGGCCGGCGCGGCGAATTCATCGAACTGGTCGACAGCGCGGCGAGGCTGGCCGCGGCGGATGGGGAACCGGCGCGATAGGGTCGCGCGCAGGTATCGCTGCTGGACCGTCGGTCCTCGCGTCGAGGATCGACGGTCCACCGCCGCCGGGAGCCCCCATGGCCGTACCGACCGATCGTCTCGCGCTCTATCACTTCCCCAGCTGTCCGTTCTGCATCCGCGTATTCGACGCGATCGATCGCCTCGGCCTGGATATCGAACGGCGGGACATCATGACCGAGGAGCGGTGGCGCGACGAGCTCTACGAGGCCACCGACCGCTGGACCGTGCCCTGCCTGCGGATCGAGACCGACGACGGGGTGCGGTGGATGCACGAATCGGCCGACATCGTCGCCTGGCTCGAGCGCGCGTATGCCTAGCCCGCATCCCCCTGGCGTTCGCTGCGACTGGGGCGCAGCGCAATGCCCTCGCCCCAGGACGCTGGTGGGCCAGTGCTGAACCTCGAGGAGCGCGCGGAATTCCTGCGCCGGTATTGTCAGGTCTACCCCCACGCGCGCCCGGTTCCGCTAACGGCCTGGTGCGATGCGCTGCTGGTCGACTGGTACCGCGATCGCGGCCCCGGCGGGCTGCCGCGCGAGCTGGCGTTCCTGGCCCTGGAGAGTCATCCCGATTGTGATCTGCACCTCGGCCGCAGTTGCGGCTGCACGCCGGACGAAGCCTGGCAGCGTTTGGCTCTCGCCGCCCAGGGCTCGACGCGGGCGCTCACGGTATTGGTGGCCGCGGTGGCGCGGGACATCCGTGTGTCGGCGGACGATGGGAGCATCGACCGCGCCTTTGCGGCCCTGGGCCGGTTGGTGTCGGTCCTGGATCGATCGGATCCGGACCAGCTGCTGATCCGCAATGCCTGTCAACGCCTCCATGCCCGCTGGAACGCCGAGCGCTCCGCGGATCCGGCCGATCCGCGCTATGCGGCCCTGCGCTCAGACGCGGAGCGATTGCTGAGCGACGCCGAGTGCGAAGCGCAGGTCCCCCGTGCATCGCAGCTCTCGCCGACGGTGAGCCACGAGCACTACGTGTGCTTCCATCACCTGCTGGTCGCGGAGGTCGCGGCGCGCTATCGTCAGGTGTTCGTGCGTGCCTTGCCGGAGCCGGCCATCTTCACCGGCTATCTCTTCGGCTACGACGGTCGCTTCCTCAGCTACACCATGGATCAGACGGGAAAATACGGCGAGGATCCCCGCGCGATCGCCGCCCGCCGCAGCCGGGGCGCGATTCCGCCGTGGCGACCCTTCGCCGCCGAGCATGCAGATATCCTCGCCGCCCGGATCGCCGCCTGCATGCGCTGGATCATCGACGCCCCGCTGCCGGATGCGGATGCGGTGGAGCGGCTGGCCCGGGAGCTGGTGGCGTTGCCGGCCTACGGCGCCTGAGCCCGCCCGAGCGCGCCTCAGCGGGGGGCCAGCACCAGGCGCACGCCGGCGGTGGCGTAGGGTACCGACTGGGCGACGAAGAAGCGGTTGCCGCTGGTGGCGCTGATCAGATTGGCGGCCCAGGAGCCGCCGCGCAGCACCGGCGCGCCGCCGGTCCCGCCGTCGCTGGCCCATTCCCAGACGTTGCCGTGCATGTCGTAGAGCCCGAGCGGATTGGCCGCCAGCGAGCCGACCGTGCGCGGGCCGACGGTGCTGCCGGCAGTCTCCCGCACCACGGCGTAGGTGGCGGCGGTGTCGGGGTCGAGCGCGTCCTCGATGTTGCCGGTGGTCGTGCTCTCCCACGAGAAGCGTCCGGTCGACGATCCCCCGCCGCCGCGGGAGGCGTATTCCCATTCGACGCTGGTCGGCAGCCGCAGGGCGTAGCCGCTGAGCTGTCGGCCGTTCCAGCTGGCGATCAGTGACTGGACCATGTCCTCGCTGATGCCGTAGGCCGGCGCAGCGTCGTCGACCACGCCGCCGAAGCCGGTCCCCGGAACCACATTGTTCCAGGGCTCGGCCGGCAGATTGGATCCGGCCGCTTCAACCAGCGCCTTCCAGTTGCCCTGGGTCAGTTCGAACGCGCCGAGGAACAGCGTCGTGCCCACGGTCTGATCGGTCCGGCCGGCGCTGCTCTCGCCCGTCTCGGTGATCAGATCCCCGGCCGAGAGCTGCGCCGCGCCGGAGGGGATACGTACGAAGTGGATCTTGTCGGCCGCAACCACCGCCGCGGACGGGACCGTGGTCACGGTCACCTCGCCGCTGGCGATATCCAAAGCGGCGTAATTGCCGTCGATGGTGGTGCTGTCCTGCGATTGGGTCAGGTCGACCGAGGGCTCGCTCCCGGTCTTGTCCTCGCTGCTGCTGCTGCTGCAACCGACTGCCAGCACGACGGCGGCGACGAGGGGCGCATGGCGGATGAAGCTGATGGTCATGCTGTTCGCTCCCGGAAGAAGGCGGATCAGTTGATGCCCAGGGGGCTCGGTTCGGGCTTGGCCGCGGTGGCCGGGATCACGTAGATGCAGTGGTCCTGGATCGCTTCGGCATCGGGCAGACCGTCCTGCGACGGGTCGTAGCCGACGTTGAGGCGGAACCGCACGTGACTCGCGCCGGTGCTCGCCGGCGGTTGGATACGCAGGGTGAAGGTCGCGACATCGCCGCCGGCGCCGATGGTTGCGGCCGTGCTGACCAGGGAGATCCAGGACGGCGGGGTCACGCCGCCGCCAGCGGCCTCGATCCGCGCGGTGAGATACTGCCCGTCGGTGATCCCGGCGGTGGTCACGGTCACGGTGGCGTCGTAGGTCGCCCCGGCGTTGACGTGGCCCTGGTCGAGCTCGCTGATGATCGCGCCGGTGCCGGAGAGCGAACCGGTGCTGCCACTGGCGGCGACGATGTTGACGAAGACGTCGGGATCTTCGCGCGCCTCGTCGCGGCCGGCGAGGATGTAGTCGTCGGAGGCGAGCAGGCGCAGGCCGACGGTTCCGACCGCTCCGGTGGAGATCGGTTGGATCGTGATGGTCGCCTCGGTCTGGCCGGCGGGAATGCGCACGCTGCTGGCCAGGGTCTCGAAATCGGTCCCCTCGCGGGCCCAATCGACTTCGGCGTTGAGCCCTGTCAGGGTGCCGGCGCTGTTCTGGGCGATGACCGCGAAGGGGACGTCGACCGCCTGTTCGAGGGCCGCAGTCAGCCGGACCTTGGCGTAGCCGGCGACCTCGGGCAGTTGGGCGTTGCGCACCAGTTGCACATCGGCGACCACGTCGTCATCGGCGATGACCATGGTGATGCTGTTGGGTTCGCGCAGGCGGAAGTCGAGGTTCTCGATGAAGCGGGCTTTGAGCGTCTCGCCGCCTTCAGCCTCGCCGTCGTCGATCGGGGTGATGATGTAGTCGATCGCGCGGGTGATCGAACTCATCTGGACCGCGAGTTCGTAGCGGTCGCTGTCGATCTCTTCGCTCTCGGTGATGATGTTGCTCAAAACGGTCTTCTCGGGAACCGCCGTCGTCAGGGGACCATGAACCAGGATCGGCGTCACCTGAACCACGTTCGTGCCGCCGCTGTCGACGGTCGTGACGCTGCCGTAAAAGGCGGGCGTGTCGGTGTTATTCGGACTGCCGCTGCCGTAGACCTCGGTGCCTTCGATGGTGATGGTGTTGGTCGGGTGGGCGTAGGGTTGCAGGCCGCCCGTGTCCGGATCGACCAGATGGACCTCGTACGTGAATCCGTGGATGGTGTAGAGCGATTCGTGGTTGCGATAGAGAATGGTGTCGCCGGCGTGCATATCGGCGACGGAACTGGCGGAATCGACTCCCAGCAGACCGGTCAGCGGCAGCCGGGTATCGCCTTCGGTCAGGGACGGCGCGATGTAGTACCATCCGAGGTCGCGGGCGTCGGTCCAGTTGCCGGCGAAGGCGGCTTCGGTGTAGTGGTAATCCTTGATCGGCATCCAGGAGAGGCGGTAGTCCTCGTTGATCTGGGCTTCGCCGCTGAACTCGACGATCGGGGTCCGGGCGTGGCCGTTGGGCAGGGTGCTCGGGGCGGCGGGGAAGGTGACCCGGAGCACGCCCTGCGTCTTGAGGTTGTCCTCGAAATTACGGTGCCGCAGCAGGTCGGTGAAGCGTTCGGTCATTTTGAGATCCGGCGCGCTCGGAATAGCCTCGAGATCGTCGTCGCCGATGGTCACCACCGCGATGGGCTCGCCGCCGAGCACATAGGAGTCGTCGCTGGTCAGGGCAAAGGTCAGCTGTTCCGCGCCCTCGACATCGTTGTCCTCGATCGGGGTGACCGGCACCACCACGCTGGCGTTACCATCGGCGATGGTCACCGTGTAGTTGCCGCCGCCGAGGCTGGTCGTGCCGCCGAAGGTGGCGTCGCCGTTGTTGCCGGCGACGCTGAAATGCACCGTCAAAGCCCCGCTGGTGCCGCTGCGGGTGATGGTGATCTGGCCGGCGACCGGGTTGTCGGAATCCGGCTGGAGCTCGAAGGCCGTCGGTTTGGTGGCCTTGACGTTGATTACATCGAGCGCCATCGCCGCGGTGCTGCCGAGTAGCAGCAGGACGGCGACGCTGGCGATGCGGGCGTGCAGCCGAGGGCGACGGGTCGGATCAGCAGGTCGGGGGAGGGGCCTCATCGTCCGGTCCTCTCGCAAGGGGTGGTCGCACAGGCGCGCAGGCGCGGTGGCGGTCTGCGGTGCGAAATTGGCTAACTGTTCGCCGGCAGCGAGGCCGGCAGCAGAACAACGAATACCCAGCGGCGCTCGTGGGGGCAAGCGGAATTGCCGCCGCTGGGCCCGGCGGGCCTCCGCGGGCGGGTTGTGCTTCCACCGCGACTTGACAGGCAAACGCGATCAGCATAAGAATGCATGGCCGGTCGCGCTCTGGGGCGACGATCGCATACCCGTCAATACGGTCCGCGGAATACGGTCCGTGCCCGAGGAGATGCCATGTTCCTTCGTTCCAGCCGCCGCATCGGCCCCACCGTGGCCGTGCTCCTTGTCGCCGGATCGCTCCAGGCGGCCGGGGTCGATCGCGTCGAAGAGCGTGGTCTGCTCAAGGACGGCTTCCTCACCGAGCTCGATCTGCTCGTCGGCGTGCGCATGCTCGAAGACGACGAGTGGGAGGCAGGCGCCACCGATCAGCTCCTCGGCGCCGGGTTGCAGTACCAGACCCGGCCGTTGCGCTGGCCGGTGGGTATCCAGCTGAGCTTCACCCACACCCAGGGCGACGACGACCCGGGCGGCGGTAGCGTCGATATCGCGGCCAACGAGCTGCTCGTCGGCGTGAACTACCCGCTCGAATTCGGTCGCCTGTTCACCTTCGAGATCGCTGGCGGCGGTGGCCTGAGCCACATGAAGATCGATACGCCGCAGACCGAGGAGACGGTGAGCAGCCTGGTCGGCTACGCTCAGGCCGGGCTGCGGGTGCATGTCGACAACGTCGATTTCAGCGCCTTCGGCCGTTACATCTACGGCGTTGCCGATGTCGACGTGCTCGGCGATGACCTCAATCCCGGCGGTCTGGGGATTTTCGGC
>JBEPXK010000197.1:0-7049 GCA_041641915.1 Planctomycetota bacterium | reverse complement strand
GTTTTCTGCAAAAATGGGCCGTAGGCCCGCAGAAAACGCGGCCGGAGGCCGCGAACCCCGACCGAGGCCGTGGGGGTACGCGCCGAAGGCGCGAGGGGGCAGCGCCCCCTCTGAAGGAGAGCTCACGCTTCGCGGTGGGCGTTGATCATGTACTTGGCGGCCACGGTGGTGATGTCGAGCTCCGGCCCGATCGGCTGGCCGGCGAGGATGCAGCGCAGCGCGGCCAGATCGCTCGACCAGGCGACTTCGCCGGGTGCGAGCAGGCAGGTGTCGCCGGGCCGGTGTTCTGAGCTCAGATTGCCGCCGCGGTAGTAGTAATGCTCCTCGCAGACCTCGGTCGGCCAGGCGCGCATGTAGGGCATGATGTCCGAGGGCTTGAACCAGAGTTTGATCTCGCGTTCCGCTTCGGCGGGTTCGGCCGAGGTGTGGACGATGTTGTCGATGCGGTCGATCACCTCTTCGCCGGCCTCGTTGCGTCCGGTGACGATGGTGCCGAGCGCGCGCAGCGTGTTCGGTGCCCGGTCGCGGGCGATGTGCGGGTTGGTCGGCCCGGCGATCTCGCGGATCCGTGCCACCGCGCCGCGGCCGCAGTAGATCAGCGCCACCACCCGGCGTTTGTGCGGCTTGTCCGGGTAGTGTTCGCGGCCCTGGATGTAGTCGATGAGGTTGGGGAAGAAGGGTTTGTCGCGATGCTCGGCGTAATGCTCTTCGGCCAACATGCGGCTCACGTGCACGATCTTGGCGCCGGCCAGACGCAGGTCGGTGCGCGATTCGCTCAGCGAGGAGAGGATGTAACCGGTGAGCGAGAGTTTGAGCGCATCCGGCTTGATCAGCACCAGGGTCTGCTCGCGGTCATCAGGGGACATCGGCGATTCCCGGGTGGCGGTACGCCGGTCGGTGCCGACGAAAGGGGGGGGGCGAGGGACGTCTGTCCCGGCAGATCACTAGTGCCTCGATTGCTTGTGACAGCGACAAAAAACAACGTTTTGAAAGCGGCGCTGTCACAAGCCGTCGAGGCACAGGGGGTTCGGGGGACGAAGTCCCCTGATGAAAGAGCAGAAAGGTGGGCCGGAGCCCTATGCTCGCAACCCTTGGGTTGTGGGCGGAGGCCTACCTTGGTGGTCCGTCTCCGCATTCCTGTAACACATACTTGCCGCGGACAGGCATCTTCTTCGTGGGGATTTCCTTGACGTAGCGTTGCTCCGCCTGCGTCATCCCGCCTTGAATCTGCCTCTCCGGGGCGGCGCATATGCTCCACTCTGCTGGAGACAGACCACTAGCCGCATCGTGCGGCTTTGTCAACGGCGGATCTCCGGCGGCTGCGGGCGTGGCCTCAGACGTCCGGCTCGAGCAGGGCGAGGGCCTCGCCGGCGAGGTAGAAACTGCCGCTGATGCACAGGTCGCGCTCCGGCGGCAAAGCGGCGAGGGCCGCGGCGACATGCTCGTGCCAGGGCCAGGCGCAGGCCGCGGCGGGCCAGTCGGCGGGGCCGCGGGCCCGCGGCCAGGCATACCCGCAGCGATGGCACCGCTGCGGGCTCAGGCGTTCGGTGATCACCGTGACGATCGCCGGGCCGTCCTTGTCGCGGGCCAGCCCGAGCAGGAGCAGCCAATCAGGACGTAGGAGCGTGGCGGCGGTATCCAGGGTGGCGGCGAGCGAGGCGTCGTTGTGCGCCGCGTCGATGAGGATCCGGCGTCCGTCCGGGCGCCCCAGCAGTTGGCAGCGCGCGGGGAGCGTGGCGCGTTCGAGCGCGGCGCGTGCGCGGCGCGGGTCGAGCGGGATCAATTGCTGCGCCGCGCAGAGCGCCGCGGCGGCGTTGTCGCGTTGGTGGGCGCCGGCGGCGGCGAGGGCCCAGTCGTCCGGCAACGGCGGCGCCCGTACCACCGTGGCCGCCTTGGGGCGATGGCTGGCGATTGCCGCGTCGCCGGCCGGGCTCTGGGCGGCGAGCAGCAGGGGGGCGTCTTCGCGCGCGATGCCCAGTTTCTCACCAGCGATGGCCTCGAGGGTGTCGCCGAGGACATGGACGTGGTCGCGGCTGAGATGGGTGCAGATCGCCAGGCGGGTGTGGAGCGCGTTGGCGCAGTCGAGCCGCCCGCCGAGGCCGACCTCGCACAGGAACACCACCCGTGGGCGCGCCGCTGCGAGCACGCAGGCGCAGGCGAAGCAGCGCTCGAAGTAGGTCAGCGCGCAGCCGGTGGCGATTTCGGCCGCGGCTACCGCGTCGCAGGCCGGGGCCAGCTGCGCGGCGTCCACCGGCTGGCCATCGATGCGCCAGCGCTCGTTCAGGGCGCGGACGTGGGGGCTGGTGAAGGCGACCGTGCGCTGGCCGTGGGCGAGGAGGATGGCCTCGAGGAAGCGGACGGTCGAGCCCTTGCCCTTGGTACCGGCGACGGTCACCGGCCGCGGCGGCGCGGGCAGCGCGGCGAGCACCCGGCGGACGGGGTCGAGCTTGAGGTCGTCGTAGATGCCGCTGGCCTCGCGACTCGGCGAGGCGTCGAACCAGGCTTCGATCGTGGCGTGATCGGCGGGCAGGGCCATGGCCGCGGAGGCTATCCCGGCCGCGCGGCTGTCGAGAGCCATTCCGGTTGGCCCCGCCCACGGCGCGTCTACCCTCCGCGACCATGGACGCAGCCGCGCGCGATCTGGTGGTCGAGGAGTTCCCCGGTTACCGCCTGCTCGACAGCGGGCAGGGCGACAAACTCGAACAGATTGCCGGGCATCGCGTGGTTCGCCCCTGTCCGCAGGCCGTGTGGCAGCCGCGGCTGGACGAAGCCGCCTGGGCCGCCGCCAGCTCGCGCTGCGTGCGCACTCGCGATGGCGGCGGCTATTGGCAGCACGCGGCCGGTGATCCGGGCGAGCGCATCCTGCGCTGGCCGGCTGGCGGGCGTGAGCTGGAGTGGGCGGTTCGCTTTACCGCCTTCGGCCACTGCGGGGTGTTCTTCGAGCAGGCGGTGATCTGGGATCGCATCGCCGCGCGTCTGGCGGGGCGGCGCGACGCGCGCTTCGCCAACCTCTTCGGCTACACCGGCTGCGCCTCGCTGGTGGCCGCGGCCTGCGGCGCGCGGGTGTTCCATGTCGACAGCGCCCGCGGTGTGCTCGACTGGGGCCGCGCCAACGCCAGGCGCTCGGGCCTGCCGCGCGACGCGGTGCAGTGGATCCAGGACGACGTGCGCTCGTTCCTCAAGCTCTCGCGCAAGCGCGGTTTCCGTTACGACGGCATCCTGGTCGATCCGCCGAGCTGGGGTCACGGCGCCGGCAAGAGCGGGCGCGGCAAGAAGGCCGAGACCTGGGTTTTCGAGCGCGATCTCGCCGCGCTGGTCGCGGCCTGCTGCGCGGTGCTCAGCGACCAGGATCCCTTCCTCGTGCTCACCTGCCACACGCCGGGGGTGCAACACGCCGCGCTCGCGACGGTGCTCGGCGACGCCGCCGGTGCGGCGCCGGCCTCAGGCGATCTGGGCATCCGCCACCCCGGTGACGCGCGGGTCCTGCCGGCAGGGGTCTACGCCGCCATCGGCATCTGAGCCGCCCCTCGACAGGCCGTGTTCGGGTGGTACAAGCGTGGTGCCACCGGCTGGCCGGTGGCTGGCGCCGCGTCGCGGTGCGGGAACCGCTCCCCATTTCGGGTCGAGCGGCCCGAGGATGGGAACCTCGCTGTGGGTTCCTTCCGGCCAATCAACACAGCAGGAACCGCGTAGCGCCCCGGCACCGTCGTGCCGGGGATCGTTGCGCTGAACCCTGGGGCCGGCGTGCCCCCGGAGGAATTACAGCATGAGCGTGTACGTACTGATGAACGTGCTCGATGACCAGGAGATGCGGGTCGGCGTGATCCGCGACGGAACCCTCGAAGCGGTGATCCATGAACGCACCGCCGAGGACGCCCAGCACCTCGGCGACATCTACAAGGCCAAGGTGGCCAACGTCGAGCGCAGCCTCGACGCTGCCTTTATCGATCTGGGCAACGGCAAGAACGGTTTCTTGCACGTCGACGACGTGCAGCAGGACAAGAAGGGCAAGACCATCGACAAGGTGCTCAAGCCCGGCCAGGAGATCGTGGTCCAGATCACCAAGGAGGCGATCCGCGACAAGGGCCCCTGCCTGACCACCTACATCTCCCTGGCCGGGCGCTGCCTGGTGCTGGTGCGCGACCACGGCCGCAACGGCGGCATTTCCAAGCGGGTCGAGGATCCGGCCGAGCGCCGCCGCCTGAAGGCGGTGGTCGCCGGGCTCGACGTGCCGGAGGGCTTCGGCGTGATTGTGCGCACCGCGGCCGAGGAATGCAGCGACGACGAGATCCGGCTCGACTTCGAGTACCTCACCCGGCTGTGGAAGGACATCGACGACCGCAGCGACAAGGTCAAGGCGCCCTCCTGCCTCTATCAGGAGGGGGACGTGATCCTGCGCACCCTGCGCGATCAGGTGCCCAGCGACGTCGAGTCGGTGATCATCGACCAGGAGGATCTCTACGATGAGGCCCGGGCCTTCGCCCAGGTGTTCATGCCGGAGGTCAGCAAGGCGATCAAGCTGCACCGCGAGGAATTGCCGATCTTCGCCTATTACGGTGTCGAGGAGCGCTTGGCCACGGTCTTCGATCGCAAGGTGGAGCTGCCCTCCGGTGGCAACATCGTCATCGAGCAGACCGAGGCGCTGGTGTCGATCGACGTCAACTCCTCGCGTAGCCGTGAAGGCGCCGACGTCGCCGAGACCGCGGTCAACACCAACCTCCAGGCGGCCGCGGTGATCGCCGAACAGCTCAAGCTGCGTGACCTCGGCGGGCTGATCATCATCGACTTCATCGACATGGAGAACCGCGAGCACCAGCGCCTGGTCCAGCTCGCGCTGCGCAAGGCCTTGCTCGGCGACAAGGCCCGGACCCACGTCGCGCCGATGTCGCGCTTCGGCCTGGTGGAGATGACCCGCCAGCGCACGCGGCCGAGCCATCGCCTGGTCTCGCACGACGACTGCCACTACTGCTCGGGTACCGGCGTGGTCAAGACGCCCGAGACCTTCGAGATCGAGTGCATGCGCGCCCTGCGCCAGGAACTGGCCCGGCGCAGCCTGCAGCGGCTCAAGATCGTGGTCCCGCCGGACATGGCCAGTCATGTCGGCAATATCCGGCGCAAGGAACTGGCGCGGATGGAGGAGGAGAACGACTGCCGCATCGAAGTGGTGGCCGATCCCCATCTCCAGACCCGGACCTTCCGTATCTCCGGCGTCACCCGGCGCCGCGGTCGCGGCCGCCGGCGGCGCAGCGACGACGAACCGGTGCGGCCCTCGCTGCTCGCGCCGCTGCTCGAACAGAAGGCCAAGGCGATCGCCGAGGCCAAGGAGCTGCTCAAGACCAAACCGGCCCAGCTGGAACGCGAGCTGCGCGAAGCCGTGGTCGGGGGCATGAGCGAGAGTTCGCCACGGCAGAGTGGCCACGCCGCGGCCGGCGGGGCGACCAACAGCGGGGTCGATACGGCGCCGAAGCAGCCGAGTCGGGGTCAGCCCGCCGCCGCACCGGCTCCAAGCAGCGCGCGGGCGCCGACGGTGTGGGAAGAGGCCGCGGTCCTGCGCGAGCTGTTGTTCACCCGGCGCTGATCCGGGCGGGCGCGGCCTCCGGGCACTCCGGGCACTTCAGCTGCGGGCCAGGCAGCGCTTGCCGGTCGGTCCGTAGAGCAGCGCGGCCGCGCCGAGCCCGCCAGCGAGCACCAGGGTGATGCTCACCCCGATCGCCATGGCGTAGCCGCCGGTGGTGTCGTAGAGCCAACCGCCGAGCGGCGGCCCGGCGATGCCGGCGGCGCCGTAGGCGAGGAAGATGAAGGGATAGATGCTGCCGACCCGGTCGGCGCCGTAGCGGCGCGCGACCTGGGCGGCGTAGATCACGAAGCAGGCGCCGAAGCCGAAACCGATGGCCAATGCGATGATCATCGCTCCCGCCTGGGTGCGCCCGGCGAAATGAACCAGCGCCAGCGCCACGGCCAGCGCCCCGAGGGTGACCGGGATCACGCCGGTGTCGTAGCGGTCGGCGGCCCAGCCCCAGGTGATGCGGCCGGCGAAGTTGCCCAGGGCGAAGGCGCTGATGCTCAGGGTGGCCGTGACTTCGCTCACGCCGTGGGAGAGCAGCAGCGGCTTGAGGTTCCCGATCACCAGCAACCCGGCGAAGGTGCCGCAGAACATGCCCACGCTCAGGGCGAGGAAGAATGGATCCCGGAGCAGGGCGCCGATGGCTGGGGGTGGCGCGCGGTTGGTATCGTGCACCGGTGCCGGGGCCCGCATCGCCAGCGCCGCGAGCAGGATGGCGGCGCCGTAGGCCAGGCCGACCCAGCCGAAGAGCGGCAGCACGTCGAGCCCGCCGCCGAGCAGCACTTTGGCCACGTTGGATAACAGCACCGCGCCACCGCCGAAACCGGCCATGGCGATGCCGGTGATCAGGCCGCGGTGATGGGGGAACCAGCGCATGCAGGTGGTCAGGGGGACCACGTAGCCGAAACCGGTGGCGATGCCCGAGAGCACCGCGATGCCGAGGAACAGCAGCGGGAACGCGCCGCCCGAGGCGGCGGCGACGAGATAGCCGGCAGCGAAGAGGGCGCCCGCGAGCATGGCCAGCAGCCGTGGCCCGATCCGGGCCAGCAGCTTGCCGGCGAAGACCATCGAGATGGTGAAGGTGGCGATCAGGCAGCCGAAGATCAGCTGGGTTTGGGCCACGCTCAGGCCGTGGACCCGTTCCAGCGGCTCCACGAACACGCTCCAGGCATAGAGCCCGCCGAGACAGATCTGGATCACGATCGCCCCGGCGAGGACGAGATAGCGCATGCTGTTTTCCCCCCGGCAGCGGCCCGCAGCCATCGCTCCTCGGCGGCTTATAGACACGCCAATGTTCAATGTAAGCACAATGGATGGATCATTTCGTTCTGTTTCATAGAATAGACGCTTCCATGACGGGACCCTCAGAGCTCCTGGAGAGTGCTGCCGAGCCGATCCCAGCCTTGCGCGCGTCTGCGCGCCGCCGAGGGGGTCATGGGGGCCGGGCCGGCCCCCATCGGCCGACAGAGCCCTGTTTTACGCCGAA
>JBEPXK010000196.1:0-7057 GCA_041641915.1 Planctomycetota bacterium | reverse complement strand
CGCTCGGCCCATTGATCGTAGCGCCGCGACAGATCGTCAACGATGTCGGGGCGCTCGGCCGCGATGTCGTGCATCTCGGTCCTGTCCACGCTCATGTCGTAGAGTTCCCAGTCGCCCGGATACTCGCGCACCAGCTTCCACTTGCCAAGACGCACCGCGGCATTGCCCTCATGCTCCCAGAACATCGGCCGCTCGGGCATGAAGTCGTCGGCGAACAGCGAGCGCAGGCTGTGGCCTTCCATCGGCGGAATGTCATGCTCCTGGTATTTCTCCGGGTACTCGACGCCGGTGACGTCGACGATAGTCGCCATGATGTCGGGAATGTGGGCGGGGGTGTGGCGCAGGCCCCCGTGCTCGCGGATGCCGGCTGGCCAGTGGCAGATCAGGGGCGTGGAGACGCCACCCTCGTGGGTCCAGTGCTTGTAGAGCCGGAAGGGCGTGTTGGACAGATTCGCCCAGGCGGTGCCGTAGCTCTGATAGGTGTTCTCTGGCCCCGGCATGATCTCCGGGATGTTGCCGGCGACGACCTCCTCGCCGTCGCGCGTGTGCGAGCGGGCGATCATCAGCTCGTTGACCAGCTCCTCCATGGTCACGCCCTCGGGTATGTCCTCGGCGCAAGCGCCGTTGTCGGACAGGAACAGGATCAGCGTGTCGTCGAGCTGGCCGGTCTCCTCGAGGGCGTCGAGGATGCGGCCGATGCCCTGGTCCATGCGGTCGATCTGCGCCGCGTACACTTCCATGCAGCGCAGCAACCACGCCTTGTTCTCCGCCTCGTCCCACTCGGGTTGGGTGGAATCGCGGTCGGTGAGCTGCCAGTCAGGATGAACGAGTCCTGCCGACACCATGCGCTCCAGGCGCTGCTCGCGCAGGTCGTCCCAGCCCTCGTCGAAGCGGCCCTTATACTTCTTGATATCCTCCGGGTGGGCATGCAGCGGCCAGTGGGGCGCGGTGTAGGCGACGTACTGGAAGAACGGCTCGTCGCCGTGTTCCTGCTTGTGCGATCTGACGAAAGCCGCGGCCTGGTCGCTGATGGCATCGGTGTAGAAGAACGACGGATCGTTCTCCGCCTCGTGATCGATGTTGTCGTTGCCACGGGTGAGCGTGTTCGGATAGTAGAAGCTGCCCGCTCCGATGATGGTGCCGTAAAACGCGTCGAAGCCACGCTGCATCGGCCACGAGTCGGCCGGCTCCGTAAGGGTACTCGACACGTGCCATTTGCCGCTGAGGTAAGTCCGGTAGCCGCCTTCACGCAGTACCTCGGCGATGGTGACACAGTCGCGATTCAGGTCGCCGGCGTAGCCCTCCGGGCCGGTCGGGTAGGTGAGGATGCCGATGCCGGTCTGGTGGGGATACAATCCGGTCAACAGGGAGGCACGCGACGGGCTGCAGCGCGGCGTGTTGTAGAACTGCGTCAGGCGCAGGCCGTTCTTCGCCAGGCGGTCCAGGTTGGGCGTGTCCACTTCGCCGCCGAAACAGCCGATATCCGAATACCCCATGTCGTCGTTCATGATGAGCAACACGTTCGGTCTGTTCTGCATTACATATGTCTCGCTTGTTACTGATTGGCGCCGGCCCGCTGTCCACCCATGTCAGGTGCCCGGGATGCGTTGGCCGGTCTCGGAATCGAACAGGTGTATGGCGTCCGGCTCGAAAGCGATTCTCACCTCCTCGCCCTCGGCGCCCGACTCGTAGGATGGCACGCGCATCTTGATCAGGTTGTCGCCGAGGTACAGATTCAACAGCGCGCTTTCACCGAGGTTTTCCAACAGGTACAGACGCGCCGCGACGCCGTCGGGGTCGAGCTTCATGTGGGCCGGCCGGATGCCGGCGGTTACCGGGCCCGGTGCGTGGTCGGGCGTCCAGGGCAAGGTGGTCTCGCCGCCGTGGATGGTCAGCCGGTTGCCGTCGAGGGTCGCGGGCAGGAGATTCATCGGCGGGCTGCCGATGAACGAGGCAACCGAGATGGTTTCCGGCCGGTTGAACACCTCGGTGGGTGTGCCGACCTGCATGATCTCGCCGTCCAGGAACACCGCCATGCGGTCGGCCAGGGTCATCGCCTCTTCCTGGTCGTGCGTCACGTAGATGGCGGTGACGTTCAGCGAACGCTGCAGCTTCTTGAGCTCCACACGGGTCTGCAACCGCAGCTGGGCGTCCAGGTTCGACAGCGGTTCGTCGAGCAGGAAAAGCTTCGGCTGGCGGACGATGGCGCGCGCCAGCGCGCAGCGCTGCTGCTGTCCGCCGCTCAACTGGCCGGGACGCCGATCCAGCAGGTGATGGATGTCGACGCGCTCCGCGGCCTGCCTGACCTGCGGCCTGATCTCGGCGGTCGGGGTCTTGTCCATCTTCAGAGGGAAGGCGATGTTGTCGTACACCGTCATGTGCGGGTACAGCGCGTAGTTCTGGAAGACCATGGCGATGTCGCGCGCACCGGGGGCGGCGAAGGTGACATCCTCCCCGTCCACCTCGATCACGCCTTCGTCAGGGGTCTCCAGGCCGGCGATCATGCGCAGCGTGGTGGTCTTGCCCGAGCCCGACGGGCCGAGCAGGGCGAAAAACTCCACCGGCTTGATCTCGAGGTTTATGCGCTTGAGCGCCTCGAAGTTGCCGAAGCGCTTGTAAATACTTTTGAGCCTGACTTCGCCCTTTGCCACTACTTGCGACCTCCCCCTTTCACCGCGCCGATGGTCAGGCCCTTGACGATCTGCTTCTGCCCCGCGATGCCGATGATCACCACCGGAAGCATGGCGATGAGCGCGGCCGCGGCGAGCTTTGCCCACAGGGTCTGCTCCACGGATACGAAGTTGTACATGGCGACCGTCACCGGCCGGACGTTGTTGCCGCCGAGCTGCACGGCGAACAGGAACTCGTTCCAGGCATTTAGGAACACGAAGATGATGGTCACCGCGATCCCGCCGCGGACCTGCGGAATGATGATGTACCACAGCGTCTGCAGACGCGAGGCCTTGTCCAGGAACGCGGCTTCCTCCATTTCCCAGGGAATATCCTCCATGTACGACACCATGAGCCAGATGGCGAACGGCAACGAAAACGTCAGGTAGACGATGATCATGCCGGTGTAGGTGTCCAGCATTCTGACCTGGTTCAGAATCAGAAAGTACGGGATCACCAGGCCCACCGGCGGTACCATCTGCGTCGCCAGGGTGTAGAACCCGAGAGATTTCTTGGCCGGCAGCCGCAGCCGCGCGAAGGCGTACGCCGCGGGCACCGCGAGAACGATGGTCAGCACGGTGGTGGATATCGACACGATCGCGCTGGTGACCAGGCTGGGCAGGATCGAGAACCCGCCCACCAGCGCGTCCTCGTAGTTCCGCGCCACCGGCTCGAAAAACACCGTAGGGGGGTAGGCCAGCACATCACTTTCGGACTTCAGAGAGACCACGAATGCCCAGATGAGGGGGAACACCCACACCAGGAGCAACAACCCGGCGACGGTCATCAGCGCGGCGTTGCGCCATGCCGCCTGGCGCTGGTGCACGTTCATATGGTGGTCCCGGTACGGCGCGCGGTGCGCAGGTGGAACAGCACGGCGGATATCGCCATGGTGATGAGCAGCAGTGCGACGGCGAGGGCCGACCCGTAGCCGAAGTTCAACTCGACGAAGGACGTCTTGAATGCATAAAGGTTCAGGATCTCCGTGGCCGTGCCGGGACCGCCGCCGGTGGCGGCAAAGATCGCGGCGAACGCGTGCAGGGAGATCATCGCCCGCATGATGATGACGATCACGATGGCGGGCCGCAGCAGCGGCAGCGTGATGTGCCAGAAGCGCTGGAAGGCGTTTGCCTTGTCAATGCGCGCGGCTTCGTAGACGTCGACCGGCAGCGACGCCAGCGAGGCCAGAAATACCAGGAACGCGAACGGTGTCCACTGCCAGGTATGAATGGCGATGACCGAGATCAGGGCGGGTATGGGACTGCCAAGCCAGTTGATCTGCTCGAAGCCCAGCCACTGGACGAAGAAATCGACCATGCCGAAGTTCGGCGCCAGCATCAGAGTGCGCCAGAACAGGCCCACCACCACCGGCGCCAGCACGATCGGCAGGATGGCCACGATCCGGAACACCCACTGACCGGCCGGAATCTGCATCACCATCAGCGCGAGCCCGAGGCCGATCGCCACCTGCAGGGCGACGCTCGACAACGTGTAAATGCCGGTCAGGCCGATCGCATGCCAGAAGCGCATGTCGTGCCACATCTGGACGTAGTTCTCGAAGCCTGCGAATCCGTCCAGGAACGGCATCGCCAGGTTGATGGTCTGGAACGAGCTGTAGACCAGGTAGGCGAGCGGAAACGTCGTCGTGATCAGCAGGGTGATGATACCGGGGGCGGTGAGCATCAGGGCGAAACGGGTTTCGCCCTGATGCATGCCTCCCGTGCGGGGCCCTCCCGCGGCCACGGCGCGCAGTCAGCCCTTGAGGATCTTGTCGATCTTCGCCTGGGCGTCCTTGAGCGCCGCGGCGGGTGTCTGCTGGCCGACCAGTGCGGACTGGATGGCGGTCGCCATCGTGTCGCCGACGGCCGGCCACTGAGGCAGGCGCGGGCGCCAGTCGGGGTCGGTGTCGTGGGCGAAGGACTCGGTGGCCGCCTCCACGTAGTTGTGACCGAAGCCCGACATCAGCTCCAGGAACTTCGGATCCTCCCACAGCGAGGCGCGGTTGGCGCCGGTGCGCTTGTAGGCGCCCGGGAACTCGTAAGTGGTCGCGATCTGCACCTCGCGCGAGCCGGCCCACTGGTTGAACAGCCATGTCGCCTGCTTCTGCTTGTCGCTGAGCGCGCTGTTGATCGGGAAGCTCCAGTTCCAGATCGAAGTGACCCGTTTTCCGGCCGGACCCTTGGGCCAGCGCGCGAAGCCGATATCGCCCACCACTTTGGACTTCTCGGGGTCGGCGACCACGACGGCGCTGCCGTGGGCGTCGATGTACGAGCCCAGGGTGCCCTGGCCGAATGCGTCCGCGATGTCCGGCCAGTTCCAGTTCTCGACCCCGGCGGGCGCGTAATTGTTGAGCAGGTTGACATAGTACTCGAGCGCGGCCAGGGCCTCCGGCGTGTCGACCGTTACGCGGTCGCCGTCGAACCACTCGCCGCCATGGGCGCGGAAGATCGAGGGATAGATGTACATGTTCTGGCCGGCGCCGCGGAAGCCGCGCAGGGCGCAGCCCCAGAGCCGATTGTCGGGATCGTGCACGGCCTCGGCGTTGGCCGCGTATTCCTCCAGCGTCTCGGCAGGCGACAAGTCCATCTGGTCGTAGACATCCTTACGGTAGATCTGGATCGTGGCCTCGCCGTCGTAGGGAATACCGTAGGGCCGGCCATCCACCGAAGTGGCGCCGCGGTGCCCCGGCTGGATATCCTCATAGTCGAACCACGCCTCATCGGTGAGCTTCCCGTTGCCGAGGTAATCGTCGAGTGGATCGATCCAACCGTTGGCGACGTACAACTCGTAGTACATCGGGTCGGCGGCGTGCGAGGCGTAGGTACCGGTCTTGCTGGACAGGTCCAGCACCGCCTTTTGCCGGATCTGCCCCGGCGGAATCATCTCGAGCCGCGCGTTGACGCCGGTCAGGGTCTTGAAGTCCTCGAGAACCGTTTCCAGGTTGTTGAAGTACCCCGCCGGAATGACTGCGACGGTGATCTCCTCTCCCTCGGCCATGCGCCAGTCGATGCCGGCGCCGCGAAAGGACTCCAGGTCCATGTAGTTACCGGCGGCGTGGGCCCGGCCGATCAGCAGGCCAGGCGCGGCCAGGGCGCCCGCGCCCGCCAGGGTCGATTTCAAAACGGTTCGGCGGGTGACGTCCGGACCCGGCCCGCGCCCCCCCGGATTGCGTTGACTGGACATGATGCATCCTCCTCTTTGGGTTGAAGATCCGAAAAGATCTAAAGGTCTATTTTTAGTCTGTTTAAAGAAATGTACTATAATTAGAACGTTTCGTGCAACAAGCGGAATCGACGTGCCACTACAGGAGCATCGATGAGCGTCAAGGAGATCAAGAACCCTCACCCCGTGTTCGGCTCGAGCCGTGTGCCGCGCTACCTCCAGCTCGCCGATATCTTTCGCCAGCGCATCTCGCGCGGCGTCTGGAAGCCGGGGGATATGCTGCCCTCGATCGAGATGCTGATGTCGGAGTTCTCGGTGGCGCGGGTCACGGTGCGTCAGGCCATTCGCCTTCTGAGCGAGGACGGGCTGGTGTCGCCGCAGCGCGGCCGCGGCACCGTCGTCAACGAGCACCCCAGATCGCATCGTCAGCTCCGCGTTCACACGACCCTGTCGGGGCTCGTTGACATGTACCGCGGCGACAAACCCGTGTTGACCAACCTCGAGGAGTCCAATGCTTCGCCCGAGCTGTTCGACGGCGACGGCACGCCGGCACCCAGCTATTTCCACATGCGCCGCGTGCACGCGCGGGACGGGGTGAAGTACTGCGTCATCTCGATCTACATCGAGGACGGGGTCTTCCGCCAGGCCAGCGACCGTTTCCGCAACGAGGCCGTGCTTCCCGTGCTGTTTTCACTGCCCGGCCTGAAGATCGAAAAGGCGCGCCAGACAATGCACATCACCAAAGCCGACGCAAAAATCGCCGGACTGCTGGACGTGTCCGTCGGTGAGCCCATGGCCGAAGTCCGCCGCGTGCTGCGCGATGAAGACGATACGGTGATCTACGTCGCGGATGTCAATTATCTCGGCGAGTATATCCACCTCGACATTGACCTTATCCCCTGATACCGGATGCGCCTTCCACCATCTCTGGTGTCCTATGCGAATCGCTCCCCGCTCAAGTGCTTGAGCGAAATACTCAGTCCGATTTGTCAGAAGTTGCATTGACTTCGCTCCACGTTGTGACGAGCCGGGAATCAATATGCCTGCACTGTCTCTTCCAGTCATTACATCACGCGGGGAAGACGTGCAACGTGTTGATTTACTAAGAACTACGTTAACTAAGCCTCATGCTTGTGCATATCGGCACGTGGGTGCATGAAAGAAACTCGCAACAATGTCGGGACGTTTTTGAAGTTGCGCCAGGGCGCGGAAGACCGCTGCGCGC
>JBEPXK010000195.1:6890-7082 GCA_041641915.1 Planctomycetota bacterium | reverse complement strand
GCCCAGGCCGGGTCGGATGCCAAAGCCAAATGGGTCGTGTTCTTCGCCGCCTCGGCCGCGCTGGTCGCTTCGACCCTGGTCGCGGTGCTGCTCGGGGGCGTGCTCAACCGCTACGTATCCGAGCAGGCGATCAAGATCAGCGCAGCGGTGCTGTTCCTGATCATCGGTGGATGGATGCTGTTTGCCGAGCTG
>JBEPXK010000195.1:0-6880 GCA_041641915.1 Planctomycetota bacterium | reverse complement strand
CCGGCCGCGGAACCGGCACCGACGGGCCAAAAGGTCGAGTCGCGTCTGCTCGGCTGGGTGGTCGATGTCGCCCTGACCTTCGAGCGCGCCGCCCATCGCGATTACCTCGCGCTGGCAGCGGAGGCCGAATCACCCGCCCTGCGCGCGCTGTTCACCGATCTGGCTGCCGAAGAGGCCGAACACGGCGAACGCCTGCACGCCGGGCGCGAGCGCCACGTCACCGCCCTGAGCACCGAGCACGGCGCGACGGAGTTGCCCTCGAGTGGTGAGCTGGAGGCCGATGTCGCCGCGCACGACCGCGCAATCCTTGACCATGCGATCGAACACGAGGCGGCCACCGCGCGGTTCTACACCGAGCTCGCGCGATCGACGCCGATCCCACCGCTGCGCGAACTGTTCCGCGGCCTCGCGGCGCACGAGCGCGAACACGTCGAGCGTTTGCGCGCCTTCGCCGAGCCCGCCTCCGCCTCATGAGCCGGACAACGCGCGCCCGAGCTCAAGGTCGTAGCGCGCGACGTGGCGCGGGAGCCAATTGTCCATCAGCTTGGTGATGAACACCATCATCTCCTCGAAGGTGCGGGCCTGATCGAGCACCGCGTCCATCTGCTCGCGAATCCGGCGATGCGCCGCGATGTGGGCCGCGGCCTCGGGGTAGCCGATCGCCTGCATCGCCAGCTCCTCGTAATCGAAGTTGGCGATCGAGAGCAGCTTGAACTCGCGGAAGTCGTCGAGCAGTCGATGGTGGTGGATCTGGCCCACCCCATGGCGCGCGAGCTGGTTGGCAGCGGCGTAGATCGCCCGATGCTGCATATCGATGATCGGATGCGCGGTCTCGTCGGAGCGATCGAGCGCATAGGTCCGCTGGAACGAATCGGGCATGCTCCCTCTCCCGACAGGGATGAATACGACCGGCCACCGGCCGGTGATGGCGCCGCCATCATGGCGCCGAACACAGTGACGCCAGCAGGCAGCAAGCGCCGCGCCGATCGGGACGTACACTCCCGTGAAGGGCTCCCCGCCCCGGCTCAGACTCACACCATCGTCGGGGCCCGCCTCGCTGCCAGCCGCGCAGTGCCTTCCCAGCCGTACCCGCGAGGCGTATCCTTGGACCATGCCCGCCGCCGGGTCGAACCACCGCAGCAGAAGGAACAACCATGGGGCAGGACGCACACGAACCGCTCGCCGCCGAAGCCGAGGCCGACTGGCACCGCTCCTTGCGTGACCTGCGCGCGCGCCACGGCGATGCCGCGGCCGCCGGTTTGCTCGACACCCTGCGCGCGACCATCGGCCCGGTCGCGCTCGCGGCGATCGCCGGGCCCTACCGCAACAGCGTGGCGGTCGAGGACGAGTCTCCGCTACCGGGCGATCCCGGCCTGCAGGAACGCCTCGAGGCGCTGGTGCGCTGGAATGCGATGGCGATGGTGGTGCGGGCCAACGCCGAGCTGACCGGCATCGGCGGGCACATCTCGACCTTCGCCAGCGCCGCGACCCTCTACGAGGTCGGACAGAACCATTTCTGGCGCGGCCGGACCGACGATCAGCTCGGTGACCTGGTGTTCTTCCAGGGCCACGCCGCGCCGGGGATGTACGCCCGCTCCTATCTCGAAGGCCGGCTCGACCGCGAACAGCTCTACAATTTCCGCCGCGAGCTGCGCGGCAACGGCGGGCTCTCGAGCTACCCCCACCCCTGGCTGATGCCGGAGTACTGGCAGTTCCCCACCGTAAGCATGGGCCTGGGGCCGATCCAGGCGGTCTACCAGGCCCGGTTCAACCGCTACCTCGTCGATCGCGGCCTGCTGGCGGAGAACGACGCCACGGTGTGGGCGATGGTCGGCGACGGCGAGACCGACGAGCCGGAGACCACCGCCGCGCTGACCATGGCCAGCCGCGAACAGCTGCCCAACCTGATCTTCATCGTCAACTGCAACCTGCAGCGCCTCGACGGCCCGGTGCGCGGCAACGACAAGATCATCCAGGAGCTCGCCGCGCGCTTCGCCGGTTCCGGCTGGAAGGTGATCAAGGTCATCTGGGGCGCGGGCTGGGACGACCTGCTCGCGCGCGACACCAGCGGCCTGCTGGCCAAGCGGATGAACGAATCGATCGACGGCGACTGGCAGAAGTACAGCGTCGAGTCGGGCGCCTACCTGCGCGAGCACTTCTTCGGCCGCTACGACGAACTGCGCGAGCTGGTGGCCGACTACAGCGACGAGCAGCTGTCGCAGCTGGCCCGCGGCGGGCACGACCGGACCAAGGTCTACAACGCCTTCAAGGCGGCGGTCGATCACGATCAGGGCCCGGTGGTGATCCTGGCCAAGACCATCAAGGGCTATGGCCTCGGGCGTTTCGGCGAGGGGCTGAACATCACCCACAACCAGAAGAAGCTCAACCACGAAGGCCTGAAACACTTCCGCTCCCGCTTCGGCATCCCGCTCGACGACGACGAGGTCGCCGACGCGCCGTTCTACCGCCCGCCGGAGGACGCCAGCGAGATGGAGTACCTCGCCGAACGCCGACGCGCGCTCGGCGGCCACCTGCCGAACCGGGAACCCAACCCGATCGCGTTGCAGGTGCCCCCGCTCGACCAGCTCCAGGAATTCCTCGATGGCACCGGCGATCGCGTCGCCTCGACGACCATGGCCTACGTGCGTATTCTCACCACCCTGCTCCGCGACGAACACATCGGCCAGCACCTGGTGCCGATCGTCCCCGACGAGGCGCGTACCCTGGGCATGGACGGGCTGTTCCGCCAGATCGGCATCTACTCCCACGTCGGTCAGCGCTACGAACCGGTCGACGCGAGCAAGGCGCTCTACTACCGCGAAGCCAAGGACGGCCAGGTGCTCGAAGAGGGCATCACCGAGGCCGGGGCGATGGCCAGCTTCATCGCCGCCGGCACCGCCCACGCGGTCTGGCGCGTGCCGATGATTCCGATGTACGCGTTCTACTCCATGTTCGGCTTCCAGCGCGTCGGCGACCTGATCTACGCCGCCGGCGATGCGCGCGCCCGCGGCTTCCTGTTCGGCGCTACAGCCGGCCGCACCACCCTCAACGGCGAGGGGCTGCAGCACCAGGACGGCCACGGCCATCTCATCGCCTCGACCGTGCCGCCGGTGGTCAGCTACGACCCGGCCTACGCCTACGAGCTGGCAGTGATCATCCAGGACGGCCTGCGGCGGATGTACGCCGAGAACGAGGAACTGATCTACTACGTCACGCTCTACAACGAAGCCTACCCCCAACCGGCGATGAGCGCCGACGCGGCCGAGGGCATCCGCCGCGGCCTGCACTGCGTGCGCGCCGCCGAGGGCGAGCCGGCGGTCCACCTCTGGGGCTCGGGTCCGCTGCTCCGCGAGGCGCTCGCCGCGGCCGACACCCTCGCCGAGCGCTACGAGATCAGCTGCGATGTCTGGAGCTGCACCAGCGCCAACCAGCTCTACCGCGACGCGCGCGCCTGCGCCCGCCAGACGGTGCTGCACCCCGACGCCGAAGCGCCGGTACCGTGGCTGCGCCAGCAGATCGCCGACGACGCTCCGGTGGTGGTCACCAGTGACTCGATCGCAGGCCTGCACGACCGCCTCGCCGCCTTCCTGCCCGGTTCGTTGCACGCGCTGGGCACCGACGGCTTCGGCCGCAGCGAGAGCCACGCCGCGCTGCGGCGCCATTTCGAGGTCGACGCCACCGCGATGGTGATCACCGCGCTCAGTGCGCTCGGCCGCAACGAGGACGCCGCCACGGCGATCGCCGCGGCCCAGGTCGACCCCGACCGTCCCGACCCGCTTCTGTCCTGAGGAGAGATCCATGCCCCATGTCTTCAAGCTGCCCGACCTCGGCGAAGGCGTCGAATCCGGTGACGTGATCAACCTCCACGTCAAGCAGGGCGACACGGTGGAGAAGGACCAACCGTTGATGGAGATCGAGTCGGGCAAGGCCACGCTCGACCTGCCCAGCCCGGTGGCCGGAACCATCAGCGAGCTGCATGTCAAAACCGGCGCAACCGTCAAGCCGGGTCAGGAGATCGCCACCATCGAAGAATCCGACGGCGGCAGGAGCGAAGACGAAAGCGAAAGCGAGAACACAGGCGAAGACGAAGGCGCGAGCGACGAGACCAAGCAGAAACCCGAGAAGAAAGCCTCCAGCCAGGGCAAGCAGGCGACGGACCAGGACGACGCGCAGGCAACGGACACCGACGACGACGGGCAACCGGCCGAGAGGCAACAGCACGACAGCACCGAAACGAGCGCTGACGAGCAAGGCCGCGCGGCGCCGGAGCGGCCGACCGATCACGGCCCGTTGGGCATCCCCGCCGCACCCTCGGTGCGGCAGCTGGCCCGCGAGCTCGGCGTCGACCTCGCCGCGCTCGCCGACACGGCCCAGGGCGGCCGGATCACCGAGGCCGACGTCCGCGCTGCGGCCGGGAGCGGGGACAGCGGCAAGCGCACGCAGGCCGCTGCCGGACAATCCGCGGCACCGGCGGAAAAATCACCGCACGATGCTGGAACGGCCGCCGGGGAGCCGATGAACTCGGTACGCAAGCTGACCGCCGCCACCGTCGCGCGCGCCTGGCGCGAAGTCCCGCACGTGTTCCAGCAGGTCGAGGCCGACGTCACCGAGACCGAAGCCCGCCGCTCGACCTTCAACCGCGAACACGGCGCCCATGTGACCATGACCGCGCTGAGCGTGCGCGCGCTATGCCTCGCGCTCGAGGACTATCCGCTGTTCAACGCCAGCGTCGACATGGAGCACATGGCCATCGTCCACCACCAGCGCATCGACGTGGGCATCGCCATGGACACCGCCCGGGGGCTGGTCGCGCCGGTGCTGCGTGATGCCGGCGCGATGCGCGCCACCACCATCGCCGATACCCTGCGCTCGCTCGCCGGCCGTGCCCGCGACGGTGCGCTCGACCGCGCGGCCTACGCCGATCCGACCATCTCGATCAGCAACCTCGGCCCCATCGGCGGCGGCCACTTCACCCCGATCGTGATCCCGCCCCAGGTCGCCACCCTCGGGCTCGGGCGCACGCGCACCCTGCCGCGCTACCGCCAGGACGGGCTGTTCCCACGCGCGATCCTGCCGGTGACCCTCAGCTACGACCACCGCGCCATCGACGGCGCCGACGGGGCGCGCTTCGCCCTCGCCTTCGCCGAGATCATCGGCGATCCGCAGCGCGTGTTGCCGTCCTGAGACCAGGAGGAAGCATCCATGGCCGAAACGATTGCCGCCGACGTCCTCGTCCTTGGTGCCGGCCCGGGTGGCTACGCCGCCGCCTTCCGCGCCGCCGACCTCGGCATGCAGGTGGTGATGGTCGACCGCGCACCACGCCCGGGCGGCATCTGCCTCCATCACGGCTGCATCCCCTCGAAGGCGCTGCTACACGCCGGTGACATGATCCGCCGTGCACGTGAGGCCGAGCACTACGGGCTACGCTTCGGCGAGCCACAGATCGACACCGAGAAGCTCGACGGCTGGAAACAACAGGTGATCGACGAACTCGCCGCCGGCATCGACGCCCTCGCCGAGCAACGCGATGTGCGCATCGTCCACGGCCGCGCCCACTTCGCCGGTCCAGACCGCATCGAGGTCCTCGGCGAACACGCGGTGATGATCACCTTCAAACATTGCATCATCGCCACCGGCTCGCGCAGCGTCCAGGTACGCGACTGGCGCCTGCCCAGCGGCAGGGTGGTCGATTCCTACGACGCGCTCAACATCCACCCCCTGCCAGAGAATCTGCTGGTGATCGGCGGCGGCTACATCGGGCTCGAACTCGGCCAGGTCTACAGCGCACTCGGCACCCGCGTCCAGGTGGTCGAGGTCACCGAAGGGGTGCTGCCGGGCGTCGACCGCGACCTCGCACGTCCGCTCCAACAGCGCATCGACGAGATGTTCGTCGGCGTCCATCTCGACACCAGGGTCACCGGCCTGAAGGACGTCGAAGGCGGGGTGAAGGCCAGCTTCTCCGGCGAGGTCACCGAACCCGATACCGTGTTCGACAAGGTCCTCGTCGCGGTGGGCCGACGGCCGAATAGCGACGGCATCGGCCTGGAGAACACCGAGGTCAGCGTCGACGACCAGGGCTTCATCATCAACGATGCCCAACACCGCACCACCCAGGCCAACATCTACGCCATCGGCGATGTCGCCGGCCAGCCGATGCTGGCGCACAAGGCCTCGTACGAGGGCAAAGTCGCGGCCGAGGTCCTCACCGGGGCCGCCAGCGCCGACGATCGCCGCGCCGTGCCGGCGGTGGTGTTCACCGACCCCGAGGTCGCTTGGTGCGGCGTGACCGAGACCCAAGCGCAACAAGAGGGCTTCGAGGTCGCGGTGGCCCGCTTCCCGTGGAAACGCTCGGGCCGGGCCCAGACCCTCGGCAGCACCGAGGGGATGACCAAGGTCATCGTCGACCCGGCGACCAACCGCATCATCGGCGTGGGGATTGTCGGCCGCGGCGCCGACAACATGATCAGCGAAGGCGTGTTCGCCTGCGAGATGGGCGCCAGCGTCGAGGACCTCGCCCGCTCCATCCACCCCCACCCCACGCTGAGCGAAACCCTCTCCGGCGCGGCCGAGGTCTTCCTCGGCTCGGCTACCGATGTCCTCGCCCGCAAGCGCCCCCAGCGCACCGGTGGCAAGCAGGAGACCGAGCCCGACGCGAGCGACAGCGAGGACGAGAACGACGGCAAAGACGAGGCCGAGCACGCGAACGAGGACAGCGCAGCATCAGACGGCCCGAACGAACCCAACGACGACCAGGGTTGAAAGGCGTCTCAGAGCTCCAGGAAAGGCCACCAAACCGATCCCGGCCTTGCGCGCGTCAGCGCGCCGCCGAGGGGGTCATGGGGGCCGGGCCGGCCCCCATCGGCCGACAGAGCCCTGTTTT
>JBEPXK010000194.1:0-7120 GCA_041641915.1 Planctomycetota bacterium | reverse complement strand
GGCATGAGCGAGGCGCGGGTGATCGAAGAGGTCGACGCCAACGACCCCATCGTCGCCGGCGATCACATCCACAACAACATCTACAACCCGCATGAGCAGAAGGTCTTCGTCATCAAGGGCGACTTCGACCTCTACAGCCGCGAGGAACTGCGTCGCTTTGTCGAGGACGCCGGCGGCCGGGTCGACAAGCAGATCAGCAGCCAGACCCACTACCTGGTGGCCGGCAGCAACGCCGACGCTGCGTTGGAGCAGGCCAGCCTCATCGGTGTCACCATCATGTCCGAACGCCAGCTGCTCGATTTCGTCCGCCGCCAGGATACCTACCAGTTCACCCAGGGGATGCATTTCGTTCTCGCGGGTGAATTCACCGAGATCGACCCCGGTCGCGTGCGCGAGTTCGTCGACATCAACGGTGGCGTCGTCCAGGGCGCGGTCGACAAGGACACCGACGTGGTCATCGCCGGCGAGAACGCTGTCGAAGCCATCACCAAGGCCCGGGCGATGGGCGCGATCATCATGAACCAGCAGCAGTTCGTCCACATGATGGGGCAGAGGGAGGTCGAATGATGGCGCACGCCGCGATCGTTCACGGCAATCGGGCGCGGTGCGGAGCCGCCTACCACGTCGCGCTGATGACCCTGATCGTGCTCGTCCTGTTCAGCATGATCTTCGGCTACCTCGCCTGGGATCGGTACAAGCTGGCCGAAGGCGTCAGCATCGGTGACCCGGAAGCGGAAGAAGCCGACCTGCTGCCGGAGAACTCCCTCCAGGCAACCTACGACGAGCTCATCGGGCTCGAGGCGGACATCGAGGAGCTCCAGGAGCAGCTCGCCCTGCGCGCGAAGCAGCTGGCGCGCTACGACGTCCATCTCAGCAGCCGCGGCGTCTACTTCGACGCCCAGGGCAACAAGATCCGCGGCGGTCAGGATGACCCCACCCCCTGGGAGAGCTCACGCCGGCATATCGAAGAGCTGGTCAAGCGGATGAACACCGTGGTCGAGAGCTACAACGCCCGCGTCAGCCGCGGCTATCCCGACATGCGGCAGGTGATCAACGATCTGCGCAACGAGATCAACCAGACCATGCAGCAGTCGACCCGCCAGGACGATGATTTCGAGCGGGCCAAGAACCGGTTGCTCGAAGAGCTCGACTCGCTCGAGCGTGAGAAGGAACAGAACGAGGAGCAGTACCACCGCGACTACAGCGAACTGGCCACGCGCCTGACCCAGCTCGACCAGCGGATCCGCGAGCTGCTCGAGCTGCGTCTGCGCGAGCTCGAGGAGCTCCAGCCCGACGGCCGGGTGGTCAAGGCGATGAGCACCAGCAACTACGCGATCATCGACATCGGCAGCCGCGATCGCGTGCGCCTCGGCCTCAAGTTCGAGGTCTTCCGCTACATTCGCGGCCGCTACACCGAGAAGGGGATGATCGAGGTCATAGACGTGGAGCCGACCCAGGCCACCTGTCGCATCCTCGACGTGGTCGATCCCCGGCGTCTGCCCCTGGCCAATGGCGACATGATCGGCAATCCGGTCTTCAGCACCCGCCGCTCGATGCACTTCGTGCTCGCCGGCGAGTTCGAGCTCTACAACAAGAGCGATCTCAAGGAATTCATCGAAGAAGCCGGCAGCACCGCCGAGATCCTCACCGATCCGCAGCAGATGCAGCCGGGTGTCGACTTCCTCGTCGCCGGCAACCGCAGCGACCTGTTCAAGAACAAGGCCCGCGAATTCCACGTCATCGCGATGACCGAACCGCAGCTGGTCAAGTATCTCCAGACCACCTTCGATCGCGACGAGACCCGCGACGAGACCACCGCCGCGCGCTGATCGCCACGAAGCCTCTGCCTGTCCGCGGCAGGTATTTGTTATTTGTTGCGGGAATGCAGAGGCAGACCACCCTGACCTACCCCGACCGCCGGGTGCTCACCCGCAGCTACGGCGCTGACGGAGACCTGCATCAGATCGCCTTCGCCGGGGCCGTGCACGCCCGCTACTTCACCGACGCGAGCGACCCCACCGGCAGCCTCGGCTACGATCCGGCCGGGCGCGAGCTCCACCGCGAGCTGGGCAACGGTGTGATGGAGACCCGCGGCCACCTATCGCTGCGCGATGCCGCCTCCGCCCCCCACGGCCTCGGTCGGGGTTCGCGGCCTCCGGCCGCGTTTTCTGCGTCCCTCCGGCCCCGGCCTCCTCGCTGTCGCTCGTCGCGCTCCACCGGCCGCCGGCCCCACCGGGGCCGGCTATCGCTGCGCGATGCCGGTTCCGCCCTGCGGCCCACTTTCGCAGAGAACCACCCCTCGGTCGGCCGGTCGCCCAGCCAAGCCTGGCTGGGCTCCACTTGCTGGCGGTTCCGGGGTTTGGATCTCTGAGGGCCCTGTCTTTCGTGTGGGTAACGCGAGTAGCGAGCAGCGAGCGGCGAGCAGCGCGTGGCGAATAGCGAATAGCGGGTAGCGAGTAGCGGGACTATGTCCCGCCAGCGAGTCGAGCGATGAGGCGAGTCAGCGACCGGCCCATGTGGTCACACCTGTAGCCAACCAGGGCCATGCGCGCTTCGTCGATGAAGCCGAGTGCCCCGAGAATCTCATACCAGCTACCGAGTTCTGCCACGCTGTCGCGGGCGATGCTCAGGAAGTGGCGAAAGTCCCCATCGGTCCTGCGTCCTGCCCCTTCGGCGATGTTGGCGGCGATGAAACGCGAACTGCGCTTGATCTGATCGCGCAGAACCGCTTCACCGCGCAAACGCTGCGGGTCTTCGTGTGCGGGCTTGATGATCTCGAGCGCCAGGGGCCAGGTGCGGAATTGGTGATGACGAGCCATGGGGTCCTCCGTGTGGGGTTGGGGTGCACTCCTGCGGGCCCCGGCCCCACACGGAGGGCCTCATGGCGGCGCTTGCACTGCCCACATGGAATGACGAGGGGCCTTCGGGCCTCTGTGGCCGCCTAACGGGGCGTGAGCACACTGCGGTCCACGCGTTGCCCGTCGTCGGCGATCGTTCGCGACGCAGCGGCGAGCCTTTGATGTGGTATTTGCGCTACCCGAGCCCCGGATTGTCGGCGGGCGGTGCGCGTCCGCGGTGGTCGCGATGGGTCCGGGTCTTCTCTGCGTTCCACTTCACGCGGCGTCGGATGGCTTGCGTTGGCAAGCCTGGCGAGCGCGCCGACTGCGGTGGCGAGGAAGTGCCTGCGTCCGCGGATGACGTCGAGCCTGGCGGCGACGCCGTTATGATAATAAAGGCCAGGGCGCTCTGCGGTCGGAGGGCGTGGCCTCGCGGTAGCCCTGACGGGCGAGGACGCGTTGTTGAGCGCCGGTGGCTCGCTGGCCTTCCGAGCAAAACTAGTCTATTCTGCGTCTGCTGTGTCCTCGACTCGCCACTCGCGACTCGCGACTCGCCACTTGCCACTCGCCACTCGCCACTCGCCTCTCGCCTCTCGCCTCTCGCCTCTCGCCTCTCGCCTCTCGCCTCTCGCCTCTCGCCTCTCGCCTCTCGCCTCTAGCTGCTCGCTGCTCGCGTTGCCCACGCGAAACGTCGAGGAGCCCTTCCTTTTGGGAATGGCACCGCGCATGCTCAGAAGGCCGTGGCCGCAACGCCGCACATCGGTTTGCGCCAGGTCTCGCTGCCGGCAAGACGCTTGCCATTGGCAGGTAGTGCGACTGGCCTTGCCTGACACCCCGTGCGGGCGCGCTTCTTCGCGCTTGTCTCGCCGGACCGTGCGGTGAGGGTCTTTGCTGGGTCCTCGCCATGCCGTGTTTGCTGCTATTCTTGCTCGCCCTGCCCGTCATCGCGCCTGCCGCCGAACGCATCGTGCGCGTGCGCGTTCACGCCAGCTCGGACCCACAGGCTATTCTCACCGTGCTGGGTGAGAACCCAGACGCTGCGCCCACCGTCGATCTCGCACAGACGCATACTTACGGCAGCCTGAACCCCGCAAGTGCGTACAGCATCGATTTGCGTGTCTGTCCGGTCTACGACGTCCTGCTTGTGGATGTGCGCACGCAGGAGGAATACGACGAGGGGCACTACGAAGGCGCCATTTTGATCCCGTACCAGGAGATCGTCCCGCAAATCTACCGGTACACGACACGCCGCGACCAGAATATCGAACTCTACTGTGCCAGCGGCAACCGCGCTGGCCGCGCGCTCGAGAGCCTGGTCGTCGCCGGCTTCACCGCGGTGACGAATGGCGGGGGGTACGCACCGAGCGGCAACGGGTGAGAGCGGTTACGGAAATCGCAGAATCCAGGACAGCCATCAATGGCGGGTCGTTCAGAGCAGGCGCGGCAACTGCGAGTCGCCGCATCGTTCGACTTGCTGGGGGGAGATAGTCCGACTGCTCGCTATTCGCTGCTCGCTATTCGCTGCTCGCTATTCGCTGCTCGCTATTCGCTGCTCGCTATTCGCTGCTCGCTATTCGCTGCTCGCTATTCGCAGGTCGCTATTCGCTGCTCGCGTTGCCCACAACGAAACGTCGAGGGGGCGCATTTGTCATCCTCCGGCGGTCGGGGCGATCGGGCCGAACTCGATGAGGTGGTCCAGGGTTTCGATCAGGGCCTCGAACAGGACGCCGTTGCTGTCGGTCTGCTCGATTTCGTTGGCCCCGATGCTGATCATGATCACGGGGTAGTCGTTGCCCTGACGTACGGCGATCGTGATCGCACGCGTTCCGCCGATGATGGTGGCGGTGGTGTCGTCGAAGGTGGCGATGGCGCCGTCGTCGGCGACCAATCGCAGGATGGCCGTTCCGCCGGTGTCGAAGCTGACGGTGGTATCGAGCGCGGTGGCGTCGGTGAAACTGGCGACGCCCGGGCCGTCGTGTTGCTGCCAGGTGGTGGTGAGTGCGTCGCTCGGCAGGCCGTCGTCGCTGGCGGTGCCGTTCAGCGCGAGGAGGTCGTCGACCGTGCCGTTCACAGTGGATCCGGCATCCACCAGCGCGCCGATATTGGCGGAACCGAAATTGGTGTCGCTGAAGGTCGCGGTAGTCAGGTCGCCGTCGGAATGGCTGGTGACCGCGAAGCCGGCATACACGGTATCGGGTAGGACGACGGTCTGGGTGCCGAGTTCGGTCCAGGTGCTGCCGTCGTCGGAGGCGTAACCGGTGAAGGAATCGCCGCTGCGTACGAGTTTGAGCCACGGCTGGTTGCCGCTGCCCGATGAGGATGTGTTCTCGCCGTCCTGCGTGCGGTACTGGAAGCGGTTGCCGTTGTCGTCCGTTACCAGCGTGCAGACAGCGGCGCTGTCGGGGTCGAGCGAGGCGCGCATCATCAACCCGGCTTTGGCCCATTCGTGGTTGCCGGGATTGTCGGTGATGGTCACCCGGGCGATGAGCTCGCCGTCGCCCTGGAGGGACTTGTACGCGAACTGGCATTCATCGGAGTCGTTCCAGATGTCCGCGCCGGAGCCGACCACCGTGTAGACGCCCTCGCTCTCGCTGGTGCTGCCGGCGGCATCGACGTTGCCGATATCGACGGCGGTGTAGGGCGCCGTGGCTTCGCCGCCGACCTGGACCGTGAGGTCGCGGTTGACCGTCACCTCGCCATCGTCGGCGCTGAGGCGCAGGTGATAGGTGCCGGTCGCGGCGAAACGCGCGCCGGTGTCCGCCGTGTCGGTCGCATCCCAGTTGACCGTGTCCGGGCCGGAGACCACCGACCAGGTCAGGGTCTGGGGCAGGCCGTTGTCGTTCACGGTGGTGTCGAGCACCAGCCCGACCCCTTCGGGGATGGTCACGTCCGCGGTCGTCGGTCGCACCAGGTCGATGGTGGTATGGATGGACACATCATAGGTGGTCAGCGTGTCGGCGGGCACGGTCTTGCCGCTGGTCGCCGCGACCTCGCCGGCGTTGATCATGACCTCGTAGGTGCCGTTCTCGCCGCCGTCCCAGGTCGCGCCGGGGGCCGCGATGGCGTAGGTCGCGGTCACCGGGTTGGACCCGCCGGGGTCGGAAACCGCGACCAGGGTGGCATCGGCCGAGAAGGCGTCTGGCCCGGTGACGGTAATATCGCCGTCGCCGATGGTCGCGACATCGATCGCGCCCTGGCCCACGCCGTAGGTCACGCTGACGGTGGCCGGATCGGCAGTCGGAGTGGTGACGTCCGCAGCGGTGGCATCGGTGACCAGGGGCTGATCGGCATCGACGCCGACGTGGATGTCCTGGGTGACGGTGGTCACCCCGCCCTTGCAGTCGGAGATCGTGCAGCTGACGGTGTAGGTCCCGTCCTCGGACCAGCTGCGGACCTGATCGGGGCTGCCATCGAGCGACACCGACCCGTCATCGAAGGTCCAGAAATAGGCGAAGACGGTGTCGCCATCGGCGTCTTCCGGATGGGCGGTCAAGGTGATGTCGCTACCGGCACCGGCGTAGGTCTGGCTGATGGTGCCGGTGGGTGCGGAGTTGCCGGCGGCGGTGTCGAGGTTGACAACCACCTCGACCCCGGGGATGTCGCCAGCGACCGGGCGCAGAGCGGTCAGGTGGATATCGTCGTTGGCCGAACCGGCGTAGTCGCTCAGGGTCGTGCCCATGCGCAATCCGCTGTCGCTGTTGGTCGAGGTGTCAGGCGACAGGTCGATGAGGTGGATTTCGTTGTCAGTGTTGCGGTTCCAGTTGATCTCCACGCCATGCTCGATGCTGTCGTCTCCGTAGCGGGTGCGCACCTCCATGATGTAATAGAAGTCGCTCTCCGACGTGCCGCTGTCGCGTCTGCAGAAGATGGCGCGTTGGCCAGAATCGAATGACATCTGGTCGTGGGCATAGAGCGTGGTCTGGATGCTATCGTTCACTTTCAGCCCCTCGTCTGACGGGATCCACCCGAGACGCCACTTGTGGAAGGCAGAGAAGTGGCCTTTTATGTTGTTGACGCGGTTGCCCATGAGGCAGAAGGCGTGGCGATATCCCGACGAGCCGGCGCTGGGGTCGATGGGGTTGCCGTCTTTGATCTTCCAGCCGTTGGAGTGGCGCAGTCCGAAATTGTGGCCAAGTTCGTGGCCGATGACCTGGAGGTTGTACGGGCCGTCGATCCAGAAGACGTCGCCCTCGATCGCGGCGAGGCCAGCCCAGCCGTAGGTGTTGGGCAGGATCACGCCGTAGGAGCCGATCTCCGTGGTGCCGTCGGTGTTGTTGTCCTCG
>JBEPXK010000193.1:0-7123 GCA_041641915.1 Planctomycetota bacterium | reverse complement strand
CTTCGCGGACCACCAGCGGATCGGGGGCGTCCTGCGATGCGAGCCAGTGCACCGCGATCAGCGGTTCGGCGGCGCAGAGGCGGATGAGCAGGTGACGGTGATCGGCCTCGGCCGCGGTGGCGAACAGCTGGCGGATTTCGACTGCGCTCTGGGCCAGAGCATCGAGCTCCGGCAGGGGGAGCCAGCCGAGCAACCGGGCGGCCCCGGCATCCTCGTCCTCACCGATCCACCGCTCGCGTAGTCGCGGGGCATCGCCCACGCCCCAGCCGCTGGCGCGTTCGAGGCCAGCAGGTGGCCAGGAATAGCCGAAATGGTCTGGCGGTTCGCCGCCGGTGCGCCGCGGCCAGGGGTAGGGGCCCTGGATGAAGCGGTCGCGTTCGATCGGCGTGAGCCCGAGCTGGGGAATCGCCTGGACCAGGCCGCGGACGGCGCGTCCCTCCTGGAGCAGGTCGGCGAGCTGGTCCAGGTCGCGCCAGGCCAGGTGCCGCCCGGCGGCGACGCTGCGATGCCCGAGGTCGAGCCAGCCCTGCAGCGCGATACGCGCATGGCTGGCGTTGTCTGGATGCAACGGACGGGTGAAGCGAGGCCATGGTTCCCAGGCCAGGTGCCAATCGGCCGTGGTGGGGCCGGTGTGCGCGAAGGCGTCGAGGCGACCATCGATCAGCCGCAGGCCCACGGTCAGCTCCTCGGCGCACCGGGCGATGTCATCGTGCACCGCGTAGGCCGCATCGTGGCCGGTGCCGAGCTGACAGTACCGCGTGCCGCCGGGCACGGCGACGAGGCGGTTGTCCAGATCCAGACTCAGCGGGTCGGACACGAAGCCGACCCCGGACTCGCCGCCGAGGATCAGCGGTACGCGCTGGCGGCGGCAGGTGGCGATGAGTTTGCTGAAGTCGCGCGACCGGCGCGCGTCGTCGATCCCGATCCGCCAGGCGCCGTGGGGATCGAGCACCACCTGGGTCGCGCTGGTGTCGCGCGCGACCGCGAGCGCGCTGTGTTCGGGGTCGTGGATCACCGGCAGGCCGAGCGCGCCCCAGGCGAAGGAATCGCGACGGAGGCCCGCTTCGCCCACCAGCGCGGTACAGGCGGGTCCGGCGGGCTCGGTGGCGACGACCAGCAGGGGGATGCGGTGCTCCCAATCGCCGGTGCCGAGGGTGCGCAGGTGGTGCGCCCCGAGCAGGACCACTGCCTGGATCGGCCCGCCGAGGCGCTCGCGCAGCCGATGCAGCAGGGGGCTGTCCGGGTAGCGGCGCGGAGAGCAGACCAGGATCCGCACCGGCGCGTGCGCCGGCGGCGGGTCGGGACACCGGATGCGGGCCAGAATCCGGTCGGCGCTGGCGAGTTGGAGCTCTCGGCCGGCGTAGGTGGCCGAGAGCGCGGGTTCGAACCGGGTGGCCAACACGCTCGCTTCGAGCGCGTGGGGCCGCTGGAGCGGGTGTTGGGTCCAGCTCAACGGCAGCACATGCGCCGGAGCCTCGCTCGTGGCTGGCAGTTCCAGACGCAGAGTGGCCAGCTGCGCCGGCGTGGCCGCCGGGCGCAGTTCGAAGGCGACCCGCAGGGCGCCGTCGCGCTGCAGCGTCATCCATGGCCCGGCGCGCAGGTGCAGCGGTTCCGTGGCCTGCGACCACGCGGCGGTGGCGATATACAACACGAGCCCCGCGACGAATCGGTTCATCGCGGGGCTCGTGCATCTGGCGTGCCAAGCGTTGCCGGCTGGGCCGGTCACGGCATGGCTTCGGTTTCCTCCGGGGTCTCAGGGCCGGTTCCGGCCTCTGCGCCGCTGTCCTCCTGCTCGCCGTCGTCATCTGCCAGCGGCAGGTCCATATGGCCGAGATAGGTGAAGCCGGCCGAGTCCATCCACGCCGTGCCCGCGCTCACGCCGAGGGTGCCGGCGAGTTCGCTCTCGCTCGGCAGCAGCGAGACGATCGTCTCCGGGCCCATGCCCGGCGGCATCGCCTGCGCGCCCTGCATCATCATCAGCTGGGCGAAGGAGCGCAGCTGGGTCTTGAGCAGCTTGAGCGTCTGCACGGTGGCCGCTTCGGCATCGGTCACGCCGACCATGACGCCTTCCTCGCGTGGCAGGAAGCGCTTGGCCGCGGCGTAGGTCTCGGACTGGAGGAAGGAGTCCTCCGGCGCCGGCGGGTTGGCCAGCATCGACATCATCCGGGTATCGACCTGGTTGCCGACGCAGATCACCAGGTGGCCGGCGCCCTCCATCAGCGTGGCCATGGTGCCGTTGCCCTGGGGGTGGGGGATGCGGTGACCGGTGAAGCCCTGCTCGTCGATCGGTACGGCTCCCATCATCCCGAGGAAGTTGCCGGCGAGGCCGAGCAGCTTCTTGGCGATCTGCTGATCGTTCATCGGCCAGGCCATGGCGAAGCTCTGGGTCGGCATCTCGGGTCCGGCCGCCATGCCGGCATCCGGCGCCTCGGTGATCGGGAGGTTGACCATCACCACTTCCTGGCCGAAGGCGGCGAGGACGGTGTCCATGTCGGCGCCGAGCATGCCCTTGGCCTGCATCTCGACGTTGAGGAAGCCGTTGCGGGCCTCCTGGTCGCTGGCGATGGCCAGGACCATGTCCTTGATGCCGTTGTAGATGCTGGCCACGTCGCAGCTGATCTTGCCGTAGCCGATGGCCTCCTTGCTGAGCCACGCCGGGGGCGTGGCGGCGATCGGCATCTGGTCCATCAATGCCGGGATGCCGTCGCGCGGCGCGGGCATCTCGGCGAACATGCCGGTGGTGAACACGCCGGCGGAGTCGGCGCCCATGGTCAGGGCGAAGCGGTCGCAGTTGCTCAGCCCGAGGCCATCGATGATCTGTTGCAGTGTGATGCCTTCAGGACCCAGCGGCTCGAGCATCGGCAGGGCGGCGTAGAGCGCCTTGGCGCGGCCGAAGCACTCGACCAGGGGCAGGTCGTATGCGCGCAGCGACTGGATCGCGGGGCTGGCCTCGATCGCGGCGGCGAAGGCGCCGGCGCCGGGGGCGCCGCGGGCGATGAGCAGATCGGCCATCGCCTGCTTGACCCGGTCCTCGTGGCGGCGTTCGCCGATGACCGCCAAGGCGCGGCCGCCCTCGGTGAACAGGAAACAGCTGGCCTCGTTGTCGATGCGCAGCTGGGTCACCGGGATCGCGTCGATGGTGGTCTCGAGCATGGCGAAGTCGGGCTCGCGGGCGTTGTCGGGATCGGCTTCGGCCGCTTGCTGCTCGAGCATGGTGGCCAGGCGTTCGAGCGCCTGTTTGCCACGCGTGAGCAGATCCTCGCCAGGCTCGATCCAGCCGTAACCGACCACCACCGGATCATCGTCGGCGGCGGGGGCCGGGTATACCGCCAGGGCGGCACCACAGCTGCCGCTGAACAGCGCGTCGATGTCATCGAGCGTGAAGCCCCATTCCTTCATCGCGGCCTCGGCCTCGGTCAACTCGTCGCCGGCGGCCATCTTGATCATCGAGAGTGCGCTCTGGCAGCGGCTGGGGCTGAAGAACACCTGCCCGACCTTGGTCTGCATCATGAAGTCGCAGAACTCGCCGGTGCGCGGGGCGCGTAGCGCGAGGACCGTCTGCTCGGGCAACGCGTGCCAGATGGGTTTGGTCTCGGCGGCGGGGGCGGTGGTGCTCAGGCACAGGGCCAGCAGGGCCGCGAAGATCGAGGTTTTCACTGGGTGGTCTCCTTGTTGGGCTCGGGTTGCCCGAAGGGCGGATCAAGATAGATGAAGCCGTTCTGCGGCTGGGACTCGTCGTACAGGAAAGCCTCGCGGTTCTCCAGGAAATCGATCAGGTCGCGGCCCGGGATGCCGAAGGCGAGGCCGTCGAAGAAGGCCTGTTTGGCGCAGGCGATGCCCACCACCTCGCCCCGGGCATTGAACAGCGGACCGCCACTATTGCCGGGATTGATGGAGGCATCGGTCTGGATGAAGCGCAGCCCGCCCATGGTGCGGGTGGTCGATGATACGATACCCTGGGTCACCGAGCGTTCCAGACCCAAGGGATTCCCGATTGTGAACACCAGGTCGCCGACGGCGAGTTCGTCCTGGCGGCGCGGCTGGGCGAGCATGACCGTGGGCAGTTCGCCGTTCTCGAGTTCCTCCGGGTCGAGGCGCAACAGCGCGATGTCGCGCAGGGGCTGCAAGGCGACGATGCGCACCCGTTCGAGCTCGTGCCGGCGGTAGCCGGCCTCGCCGCGGCGGAACAGGGTCACCGAGATACGGGTCTCGCCCTGGACCACATGGTAGTTGGTCACCATGTAGCCGTCGCGGCTGAGGATGAACCCGGTGCCCAGACCGCGGGGGGTGGAGACCTTGACCACCGCATCGCCGAAGCGCCTGACGTGATCGCTGACCGGAGCGGGCTTGCCGTTGCCGGTGGTGAAGATGTCGTGTCGGCGGGAGCTCTGTGGCGCCGCGTCGTCGGTTGTGGCCTCCACGCTGAGCACCGAGCGCATGGGCACGGTGAGCGCATCGTAGCCGAGGTCGAGCACGAGCGAGTCGCCGCTCTCGCGCAGGACCGGCGCGGTGAGGCGGGCGCCGCCATGCAGGACCACGGTCTTGACCGCCCCGGCCAGCGGGCTCAGCGCCATGGCACAGGCGAGCAGGCCGGTGCAGAGGGTGTGGGTCGGGATCATCGGTTGTCCTCCTCGGTCGCTTGGCTGGCCTGCCGTACGACCTTGTCCGGGTGCCGCCGGCCGAGATAGACCAGCATCCGGTCGTGGCACAGCATCACCAGGTCGCGGTGGTCGTCGCCGTCGAGGTCGGCGGGTGCGACCCAGCGCGGTTGGGGATCGTTGCGCGAACGGCGCGCATTGCCGCCGTAGGGGTAGCGCCGGTCGTCGTAGACCTGCCAATCGAGCAGCGGGACCAGCTCGGTGTCGTCAAGGCGGTAGAGATCGAGGCGATGGTTGGCGTCGTCGGTGACCAGCACCTCCTCGCCGGGGTGGGGGGTGAAGTCGGCCACGAACAGCCGGCTCATCTCGGCATCTTCACCGGCCGACGCGCCAGCGCGGTCCTCGACATCGGCCCGGTCGACCAGCTCGAGTTCCCACGGTCGCCCGCGCGAGAGCCGAGTAGTGGCCTGGTTGCCCTGTAGCAGCAGCCCGAGCACCGGATCGGCCGCGAGCCGTTCGCCGCCAGGCAGCTCGACGCTCTCGACTGCGCGTTGGACGTCGCCGGGTTCGGCCTCCATGCGATGGATCCAGCCACCACCGAGCTGCAGTGCCCAACCCTCGCCGGAATCGAGCACCACATAATCGGCGAGCTGCCGGTCGTCGAGCATGACCTGATCCTCGACCCGCAGCTCGTCGTCGAGCCACTGCAGCACGCCGTTGGCCAGGCGTGCGACGCGTACCGCGCCATCGTCGCCCGGGTAGAGGCGCAGGCTGTCGAAGGACACCTGCTGCCGCGGGAAGGGACGTTCCTCGATGCCTTCATCACCGTACGCGAGGATCCGCGCCCCGGCGGCGAACTTGTCGCGCACCAGCAGGCGATCGCCGCCGATCCACAACGCCTGTTCGACCTTGTTGCCCGCACCGGTGAAGGCGGTGATGACCGGTTCCTCCTCGGCCCCGGTCCAACGGTGGAGCAGCAGGTCCTCGCCGACGCGCTGGACCCACCAACAGGTCTCGCCGACGCGGTCGAGCGCGAGTAGCGTGCGCTCTTCGGTCGCTTCGGAGAAGGTCCAGACCTCGGGGAAGGACATGCGCTCGCCGGTCCACCGGCTGCGGTGGATCTCACCCGAAGCGGCGCTGCGCAGCAGCACGGTGCCAGGCTGCCGGGCGACGGTGATCGCCGCGACCACGTCGTCGATACAGGGATAGGAGGCGGCATCCTGCCAGCCGTCGTCGGTCAGGGTGTAGCTGAGCATCCGCGGTTGTTCGCGGTCGAACAGCAGCAGCGCGCGGTTCTCGTCCAGCTGCACACCGGTGCGCGCGGCGCGTGCGTTGGCCTCGGAGAGCGACAGTTGCTCGCGTCGTCCGAAACGCGATTCCTCGCCGCGGGCGAGGGCGTACCGGCGCATTTCGCTCTGGTTGTGGCCGGGCAATACCATGACCGCAGCCGGGCCGGTGGGTCGACGCACCACCCCGGCGGTCCGGATCGGCTGGTCGGTGATCTGGGTGCCGGCGTCGAAGTTGCCGCTGTGATTGCGTCGCCAACGCAGGGCGTTGCCACGGCCGCCGATGAATTCGATCAGGTCCTCGGCGCCGTCGCCGTCGAGATCGGCGACCCACCACCACTGCCGCCCTTCGGGATCGCGCGGCTCGAGCCAGCGCGGTTCGGCTTCCGGCTCGAGCAGCAGACGTTGGACGCCGTTGGCGCAGGCGATGAGGATTTCGGTACCCGCCGCGGTGGTCAGCAGCCGGGGGGTCACATTCCCAAGCGGCGGCGACCACAGCAGGCGGCGATGATAGCGTTGCTGCCAGACGCCCTCGTCGTCGCGCACGAAGCCGAAGAGGTGGCCCTGTTCGGCGACGACCAGCACCCCCGGGCCGTGGCCGGGGACCGTCGCGGCAAGCGCGTGTTGCGGCAGGCGTTCGACGGCGATCTCATCGACGGCGATCGCACGCGGCGCGGGCAGGTGGTTGATTGCGGCGGGGTCGTCGTGGTCCGCCTGCGCAACGCTCTCGCGTTCGTCGGGCGCGACCCAGCGGTAGATATCGACACGCGACTGGCGGAAGTTGGCGACCATGATTTCGTCGTCGCCGTCGCCATCGGCATCGCCGACGGTGAAGCGCGCGGCCTGATCCTCGAGCTTGAGCACGTGCATCTCCTGCCAGCCGGGGAACGGCGGCGCGGTCGCCTCCGGCGTCGCGGCACTCAGGCTGCCGCCGGTACAGGCGCAGAGGGCGGCCAGAGATGTGAGCAGCGTGCGGGTCGGGTTCGGCATGGATGGCTCCGGGGGTCACGACGGCCTGGATCGACACGCCGGGGATGCATCGAGCATGGCTCCCGGCGCGTACGCATCAACGTAGCAGCGCTACACAGGCGTGAACAGGAAAAGCCGACGCGGAGTCATCCTTCCTTCAGAGGGGGCGCTGCCCCCTCGCGCGCTCACGCGCACCCCAGCTGCGCTTGCTCCTCGCTTCGCTGCGGGGCTGCGCTTGCGCTACGTCGGCCCGGTGGCCCCACCGGGGCC
>JBEPXK010000192.1:3254-7258 GCA_041641915.1 Planctomycetota bacterium | reverse complement strand
GGGGGGGGGGCGGGGGGCGGCGCCCGCCCCCCATGACCCCCTCGGCGGCGCGCTGACGCGCGCAAGGCCAGGGCCGGTTTGGTAGCCTTTCCTGGAGCTCTGAGGGTCCCGTCACTGTTGGCAACGGTGGTTCTTGCCGTTCGAAGGTGCCGAGCAGCTTCGCGCGTTCCATGGCATCAAGGGCTCGGGGTCCGAGGAGCGCAGCCTTTCGCTGTAGAAGTCAGCGTCTGGCGGGGCGCTGCCGGCGCCAATCTCAGTTCGCCTCGCGGATCGCCGCGACCAGTTCATCCTTGTTCATCGTACTGCGACCCGCGATGTCCAGCTCCTGGGCGCGGTTGTAAAGCTCGCGCTTGCTGCGTTGCGGCAGCGGCGCATTGGGATTGCCGGTACCAGTGCTGGTCGTGTTGCCGGTACGCCCTTCCTCGCGGCGGGTCTTGTTGACCGTGCGGGCGGCGATCTCCTCCGCCCGATCTTCACCAAGACCCCGGTCCAGGTTGCTCTGCTTGATCTCGCGGTACTGCTTCTCGTCTTTCTCGCTCCACGCGCTCGGCATGATCATCCTCCTTCGCCAGGGGGCCGACGCGGCCCGCTCGCCAGGCCGATCCGGCAAAGCCTCAGCCCCACCGGACCGGGTCCAGACGTCAGGTATCATAGACGACCGATGCTCCGGCTCACGAGCGTGAGCCGGCCCTGACCCCTCGAAGCTCGGCAGCGCCCCGCTCGGCTCAACGCCAACGATCAGCGAACTGTTGCCGCAACGCGTCGACCGCCCGCGGTCGGCCCGACTCACCGAAATCGGGCAGCTCGAAGCTGTCGCCTGCCCGCTCGACCACCGCGGCCAGGCGGGCGTTGAGCTCCGCCCTGCGGCCACGGGCATGACCGTGCCAGACCAGGTTGCACTGCTCGTAGGGATCGGCGTCGAGGTCGAAGAGCATCATCGGCTGGCCGGCGACGGCGACGTACTTCCAGTTGTCGGCGGTGACGATGCCCCGCCAGGGTTCATCCATCGATGAGCCGTGCCCGGTGGGGACCACGCACTGGAGGTAGGCCTCGCCGGGGGCCTCGACCAGGTGCCGGCGCTCTCCAGAACGCCAATCGAAGGGCTGGGCGGCGGGTGAGTAGTCGTAACCCTGCATCGATTCCGGGGCCGGAATGCCGCACAGGCCGAGAGTGGTCGGGGCCAGGTCGACGTGGTTGAAAGGATTCGGCGGACGGCTGACATTGCGGTAATGCCAGCGGTGGCCGCCCCAGATCATCAGCGGCACCCGGATCGACTCCTCGTGCGGGGTCATCTTCGCGGTATGGCCGTGGCAGCCGTGCTGGTCGCCGTGGTCCGAGACGAAGATGACATACGTACGATCCGCCAGCTGCAGTTCCTGCAGCCGGTCGAGCAGGCGCCCGACGTTGTGGTCGATGTGTTCGATCAGGGCGTAATAGCCGCTGAGGCTCTCGCGCGCCCTGCGTTCATGCCAATCTCCACGTGGCACGTTGGGCCGCAGTTCGATCTGCGCCGGGTTGTGCCGCCCCGCCCACTGCGCCGGTGCGCTGTAGGGCCCGTGCGGTGGTTGCACCGAACAGCACATGAAGAAGGGGTCCTCGCGGTGCTGTTCGACCTGATCGAGCAGCATGTCGGTCAGTGCGTCGGTCTCGTGGCCGGGCAGCCGCTGCAGCGGCACCTCGGTCTCGCCGTCGTGGCCATGGACCCAGCAGTCGAACTGGCTGTTGTTGTTTTCGTAGCCGATCCAGGTCGCGAACCGACCGCGGCGCTCGCGCGGCACCACGTGCAACGCGGCCCGGTTCTGCGCGCCTTCGTGGAAACCATCGAGATGCCATTTCCCCAGCCAGGCGGTATGGTAACCGGCTTCGTTGAAGGGATCGGCGACGGTGGTCATCTCCGTCGGCAGGAAATACTCATGGCCCGGTACGCAGCGATGGGGATAGACGCCCGTGAGCATCGATCCGCGGGCGGGGCAGCAGAGCGGGAAACCCATGCAGGCGTTGCGGAACCAGGCCCCGTCGCGCGCCATCCGGTCGAGATTGGGCGTATGGACATTCGGATCGCCGGCCAACGACAGGGCCTGCGCGCGCATCTGATCGACCATGAACCAGATCACGTTGGGGCGCACCCCGTCACCGTAGGTATGGATGTTCGTGTTGTTCATCGCTGCCTCCTGCGAAGGCAGTATGGCCGCGGAGCCCTGAGTGGCCATGGCCCTGCTTGCCGTCGACCTGGACGATCTTGCTCCGGCCGCTAGGCTCCCGGACACGAGCCGATGGACGACCTCCAATGCACCTTCCGCCCCAAGGCGGTCCGCACGGTGCGCGCGCATACCCACGCGCGCATCGAATGGCACTACGTCATCGATGGCAGCTGCGACCTGGTCGTCGGCCAGCGCACGCGGCGTATCGGCCGCGGCGAGCTGTGTGCGGTACCGGCGCGCAAAGAGCATCACATCCGCATGCGCACCGCCGATGACTGGCTGCTGCAGTACGTCGCGCTCTACGATCCCGCGCCCGACCTCTGGCGCGCGTGGAACCGCCGTTGCGCCGGCGGCGGTCTGCATATCGGCCTGGTCCATCAGGCCGCTTTCGCCCGCCTCGCCCGTGACAGCACCGCCACCACGCCCTGGGCCCGACGCGCCGCCGCCCACCGCTTCGAGGCGCTGCTCTGCGAACTGCTCGCCGACACGCCTTCCGGCGGCGCGAGCCACCCGGCGGTGGACCGCGCGCTTGCGCTGATGCATCGCAAGCTACGCGAACGGCTCGATCTCGACGGACTCGCCGCGCATGTCGCAGTCAGCCGCCACCATTTCAGCCGCCTGTTCGCGGCCCAGGTCGGCGCACCGCCGCTGCGCCATTTCACGAGCCTCAAGATGGATCTGGCCGCCTCGCTGCTGCGCGACGGCGACGAACCGGTGGCGACCGTCGCCGCTGCGCTCGGCTACGCCGATCCGTTTCACTTCTCACGCGTCTTCCGTCGCGTCCACGGCGTAAGCCCCGGTATTTGGCGCGAGCGCGAGCGCTGAGGGTTCCTTCAGAGGGGGCGCTGCCCCCTCGCGCGCTCACGCGCACCCCAGCGGCGCTTGCTCCTCGCTTCGCTGCGGGGCTGCGCTTGCGCTGCGTCGGCCCGGTGGCCCCACCGGGGCCACCTATCGCTGCGCGATGCCGATTCCGCCCTGCGGCCCATTTTCGCAGAAAAGGCTCCTCGACGTTTCGTGTGGGCAACGCGAGCAGCGAGTAGCGAGGAGCGAGGAGCCAGCAGCGAGTAGCGGGACTATGTCCCGCCAGCGAGTCGAGCGATGAGGCGACTCAGCGACCGGCCCATGTGGTCACACCTGTCGCCAACCAGCGCCAGGCGCACATCGTCGATGTAGCCGAGCGCCCCGAGAATCTCATACCAGCTACCAAGTTCTGCCACGCTGCCGCGGGCGATGCTCAAGAAGTGGCGGAAATCCCTGTCGGTCCTGCGTCCTGCCCCTTCGGCGATGTTGGCGGCGATGGAACGGGAACTGCGCTTGATCTGATCGCGGAGATCCGCTTCACCGCGCAAACGCTGCAGATCTTCCTGGGCGAGCTTGATGATCTCGAGTGCCAGGGGCCAGATGCGGAACTGGTGATGACGAGCCATGGGGTCCTCCGTGTGGGGTTGGGGTGCACCCCTGCGGGCCCCGAGCCCACACGGAGGGCCTCATGGCGGCGCTGACATGACCCACATGGAATGACGAGAAGCCGCAGAAAACCACGGCCTCGGTCGGCCGGTCGCCCAGCCAAGCCTGGCTGGGCTCCACTCGTCGGCGGCTCCGAGGTTGGGAGCCCTGAGGGTCCCGTCAGCGCTGAGCGACGCGCAGCTCAGTCCTGTTCGGCCAGCCACTGCGCATGGCTCAGCGATGCGCGACCGGGGCGTACGACATGCAAGCGCGCGATCGCCCCGGTCGCGGTATCGGGCCAGATCACCGCCAGTCCGTCGGTAAGGTACCAAGGTGGGCCTCCGCCCACAACCCAAG
>JBEPXK010000192.1:0-3244 GCA_041641915.1 Planctomycetota bacterium | reverse complement strand
AGGGGACTTCGTCCCCCGAACCCCCTGTGCCTCGACAGCTTGTGACAGCGCCTGTTTCAAAACGTTGTTTTTTGTCGCTGTCACAAGCAATCGAGGCACTATCGAGGTGGCGGTGCCCGCATCCTTGGTCCAGTAACTCGCCCCCGACATATGCAGGATCTCGATCGTCTGCTCGCCGTGGTCGAAGATCGGCTTGCGGATCAGGATCGTTTCGCTCGCCCCCTCCGGCGAACGCTGGTAGCTGACGGTGTCGCCACACCGGCAACGCAGGATCTGCTCCGGATCGCGGCAGCTGACGACGTACTTGTGCCAGCCGAGATCGCTGGCATTCAGCGGCGCATCGGCGCGCAGCGCCAGCGACGACTCGGCGGTGAGCGCGCGCACGCAAAGGAACAGGAAGAGCAGGACGATCCGCGACATCAGCAGCACTCCGACCGGCTGGGCCCGAACCCGCCGGGGATGATTGCCGCCGACCCGAATGGCCGCCGGCAGCAGAACCGCCGCGTTCAGCGCGGGGTGAGACCGCGGTGTAGCCGATCCGCCAGCACCAGCGGCATGACGCTGGCCTGCTCGGCGAGGAAGGCAGGCACCGCACCACGGTCGACCTTGGCCAGCGCGCGCAGCGCGGCGACCAGCCCGCCGTGGACGATCACCTCGGGATCGCTGGCGAGCGCGCGGCACACTGCGAGCGTCCGCGGGGGGTCACCGCGACCGCCCGCGTCGCCACGCACGTTGAGCGTGACCGTGCTCACCGCGGCGATGCGGCGTCGCCACGGATCCACGCTGCGGGTCCAGCCCATCACCGTGGCGTCGTCGATGCGCCCGTGCAGCCAGGCCGGACCCGAAAGCACCCGGGCGTGGACGTCGGCCAGACGCGCCGAAGCGATCCCCTGGCCGAACCGCTCGACCGTCGCCGCATCGAGCGCGGAGAAGGTCGGCGCATGGAAGCGCAGCAGACACATGGCGAACCAGGGGCACTCATACCGCTGGTGGAGTGCATGGGCCAATTCGAGCACATACGCGCAGGACGCGTCGGCGAAACGTCGGCGGATCGCCGCGCGCGCAGCGGCCTTGCAGCCTACGCCAGCACCACGACGGGCGTAGGCCTCTGCGGCCAGAACCGCAGCCTCGGCGTGGGCACGTTCGCGCTCTTCGGCCGCAAGTGCGGGCGAAAGTTCATCGGGAGTGTGGGGGGAATCGACGATGGGGCACATGGCGCTCTCCTGCACCGACGGAAAACCGCACGCCCGGAAGACTCGCGGGGGCCCGGCCCAAGCCCGCGGCGCTGGGCTGGTGCAGGCCGTCGGTGCCGGTGTATTGGATCAAGTCCGATGCGAATGTCATGCGAAAGCGCACCGGATTCGCAGGCGGTGTGCCGCAGCAACCGGCCGAAGCGGCATGCCCCGAGCTGCCCGGCTCATTCTCATAGCGGCATGCGCGCTTGCGCCGCAAGCAGTTCGGCCTCGGTGGCGGGCCGGCAGGCGCCAGGAGGCAGATCGTCGGGCAGCGCCAACTCGCCGATGCGATCGCGGTGCAGGGCGGTAACCGTTGCGCCGAGTTGGGCAAACATCCGTTTCACCTGATGGTAGCGCCCTTCGCTGAGCAACAGGGTGGCACGGTGATCATCGTGGATCTCCAGCACAGCCGGCCGGGTCGGTTTGTCGCGCCGGTCCTCGGGCAGATTGAAGCCGCGTGCACAGCGCGCGACCGCATCGTTGCAGAGGCTCCCGGTGTAGCTGACCCGATAGCGCTTGGCCACCTTCGCCTTGGGGCTGATCAGCCGGTGCAGGAGCTTGCCATCACTGGTGAGGATCAGCAGCCCGGTGGTGTCGCGATCGAGCCGGCCGGCCGCCTCGGGCCCGACCGCGGCAAGCCGCGGCGGCACGAGATCGTAGATGCTCGGGCCCTCGGTCGCGTCGTGACTGCAGACGTAGCCAGCAGGTTTGTGCAGCAACAGATGGACCACGTCGGGTACCGGCTCGATCGCGACGCCATCGAGGGCGAGCGGTTCGTCGGCCACCCGCCGACCGGCATCGCGCTCACCAGCACCGACCACCGTTACCCGCCCTGCACGGATCAGCGACTTGGCTTCACTGCGTGTCAATCCGAGATGGTGACACAAGGCGGCATCGAGACGGCGGCGCTTCATCGTCAGCTCCAGACGCGAGTGGCGCGCGCGCCCGACCGGCACGCTGCCACCCACAGCGGGTGACGTACCGCCCGGCCGGCCGACGTCAAAGGGGCGACGTGCGGCAGGCTACCCGTCCACCGCTCGCTGATGATTGCTGCCGCCTTGCGACACCGCTATACTCCGCGGGTTGGGCCCGACCGGGAAAGGAGCCGATGCCGATGCCAGCTGCCTGGAGCCCGATCGCCCTCCGCCCCCTGGCAGGCCATGCCACCCCTGAGGGGTCCCGCAGAGCCCCCTCAGCCCCCTCAGCACCCTCAGCACCCTCGAACGGCAAGAACCGTTACCATAAGGGTCGGCCGACCGAGGAGTGGTTTTTTGCGAGAATGGGCCGCAGGGCGCAACCGGCATCGCGCAGCGATAGGTGGCCCCGGTGGGGCCACCGGGCCGACGCACCGCAAGCGCAGTCCCGCAGCGAAGCGAGGAGCAAGCGCCGCTGGGACGCGCCGAAGGCGCGAGGAGGCAACGCCCCCTCTGAAGAAAACCTCGTGCCTGCGCTGGGGCCCGGACGATGAGCCCGGAGGATACAGCCGCAGACCGGGTGACCGGGGTGACCCTCGAGGTCATGCAACTGGCGTTGCTCTATGCCGACGATCTGCCACAGCTGTGCCAGCGGGTGCTCGCCAGGGTGACCAGCGCCTGTGGCGCCCGCGCCGCGCTGTTGGTGCGTTGTGAAGGCGGCGTCGGCGCGGCCCATCGCCACGTCGTACTCGGGCTGCATCCGGCAGACGATCGCGTCGCTGAACCGGCTACCCCCCTCGCACCCCTGCTCACGCACACGCACCGACTCGACGCCGCGCGATTGTGGCATGCCCAGTCACCGCCGGCGCTGGCAGCCGTCGCGCAACAGGCCCTGGCGATCCCGCTGCGGGTCGGCGATCGGCAGCAGGGCGCGCTGCTCGCCTTCGATCCGGACCCCGCGCGGGTGAGCGAGCCCGCCGATTGGACGGCGTTCGGGCACACCGTTGCCCTGTGCATGCGCCACGCGCTGATCCTCGAAGATCGCGAACGTCTGGCCAGCGAGGCGGTGGGCGAGGCCCGGGAGCGCGAAGCCCA
>JBEPXK010000191.1:0-7267 GCA_041641915.1 Planctomycetota bacterium | reverse complement strand
TCATCCGCCCCCGAGGGCAGCTTGGCTCCGGCCGGCACAGCGTGCCACGCGCCCGCCGCGTCGCGGCTGCGGATGCCGGCCACGGCGTAGTCGTTGATCGCGGCCGAGCATACCACCACGCCCTGCGCATGCGCGGCGACCCAGGCGCCCACCGCGGCGTCGAGCTCCGCGCGCAGCGTGTAGCGCTGGGCCGGCACCTCCGGCGAGGCATCGCAGGCAAGCAGCAGGTCGGTCGGCAATCCGGCGAGTCGCCGCTGCAGGGCCACGGCGGTCGCACCGCTGGCATCCACCCGCAGGTGGCGCACGGCGTCCACGGCCACCCGCGGCGCGCCGCCCAGGAGGAGGACCGGCCGTTTGCTCATCGTGCCGACGGAGTATAAACACGTTGCCGCACTGTACCACCGGACGGATCACGGAGGCTTCCATCAGAGGGGGCGTTGCCCCCTCGCGCCTTCGGCGCACACCGCCCCGGCCTCGGTCGGGGTTCGTGGCCTCCGGCCGCGTTTTCGCCGGGCCTGCGGCCCGGCGAAGACCACCCCTCGGTCGGCCGATCCGTTGGCGACGGTTCTTGCCGTTCGACGGTGCTGAGCGAGCTCTGAGGGACCTGTCATCATGGACGAACGCACCACAACCGAGATCAATGGACTCGCGCTCGTCGAGCAGATGGGCGACGCCCCGGTAGAGGAACGGGCGCGCGAGCTGGCCACGCGCCTGACCACCGTGTTCGAAGAAGACGGCCCTGGCGGGCTGAACATCGCGGCCTCGGCACTGCGCATCGCCGACGTCGCGCTGGCGCTCGAATCGTGTTCCGAGGAGCTGCGCACCCGCCTGTTCATGGCCCTGCCCTCTGGCCTGGCGGCCGAGGTGCTCGAGGAATTCCGGCCCGAGGTGCGCGACGACATCCTCGAGGGCAGCTCCGACGACCACCTGATCGAGATCCTCAACCACGCCGACGCCGACGACGCGATCTACTTCCTCGACAACATGGATCAGGACCGCGCTGAACGCCTGCTGGCGCGCATCGACGATTCGATCCGGGCCCAGGTCGAGGAGCAGTTCGAACTGCCCGACGAAGCCGCCGGCCACATCATGACCCGCAACGTGGTCACCCTGCGCCGGTTCATGAACGTGGAGCAGGCGCTGGCGACGGTCCGCCAGAAGGTGCGCGAGGAGGAGGTCGGGGTGCTCTACGTGGTCGACGCCCGCGCGCGGCTGGTCGGCACCATCAACCTGCGCCAGCTGGTGTTCAACCCGCCGCGCACGCCGCTGCCGCGGATCATGGACCCCGATCCGATCCGAGTACAGCTGGAGACCGACCGCGAAGAGGTCGGCGGACTGATGCAGCGCTACCACCTCGACGCGATCCCGGTGGTCGACGACGAGAACCGCCTCTGCGGCCAGATCACCTGGGACGACGCCTTCGACATCGTCGAGGCCGAAGCCGAGAAGGATATGCTGGCCATCGCCGGCACCGCCGAGGACCTCGATCGCGATGAGTCGATCTGGACCCGCGCGCGGCTGCGCATGCCCTGGCTGCTGATGACCGTTCTCGGCGGTTTCGTGATGGCCAAGATCATCCATGGCCGGACCCAGACCACCCTCGCCGACTTCCCGATCCTGCTCTCGTTCCTGCCGCTGGTGCCTGCCCTGGGCGGCAACATCGGCATCCAGGCCTCCACCGTCACCGTGCGCAGCATGGCCACCGGCGAGCTCAACGCCGGCACCATCTTCTCGCGCGCGATCCGCGAGATGGCCACCGGCGTGTTCCTCGCGGTGGTGCTCTCGGTGGTCTGCACCATCGGCGCGCTGGGGATGATCACCATCTCGGGCGGCGAGCACGAGACCGCGCTGGTACTCGGCATTTCGCTGATGATCGCAGTGGTCATCGCCGCCTGCTTCGGCGTGCTCATTCCACTGATGTGCATGAAACTGAAGATCGATCCGGCGCTCGCCGCCGGACCGTTCATCACCATGCTCAACGATATCACCGGCGTGGGCATCTACCTCGCCATCGCCGGGCTCCTGCTCGGCTGGCTCGGCTGAGCCGCGCCAACGCCCGTCAGTCGATGGCGAAGGTGACGCGCACCGAAGCGCTGATCGTCACCTTGCCCTGGACGCCGGCATCGCCACCCCCCGGCCCCCCCAGCGTCGTACGCTCGTTGCTCAGCATGTTCCGTGGAGATGCGCCCCACGGGTTGGCGACAGGTGTGACCACATGGGCCGGTCGCTGAGTCGGCTCATCGCTCGACTCGCTGGCGGGACATAGTCCCGCTACTCGCTACTCGCTGGTCGCTGGTCGCTGGTCGCTGGTCGCTGCTCGCTACTCGCTACTCGCTACTCGCTGGTCGCTGGTCGCTGGTCGCTGGTCGCGTGGCCCACACGAAACGTCGAGGAGCCATATAAGTGAACCAGGGCCTGCCGCCCGCAAACGCGAAGACCACGTGGCGCTGCCGGGTCCGCCTCAGCGCGGCGTGCGCGTGGCGTCTTCGTCGTCCGCGGCGTTGTCGAGCGCCACGCGTTCGAGCTCGGTGATGCAGGCCTGCAGCAAGCGAGCCGAATCGCCCGGTGGATGCTCCGCGGTCTCGGCGCGCAGACGCGGCAACAAGGCAAGATCCGGTTCCTGGCGCAGCCGCCCGAGCAGCAACCGGGTCGCGGCCTCGCGCAGATCGGCGTCGTCGCTGTCGAGCAGATCGAGGTAGAGTGGTTGCAGTTCGGCCGGTTCCAGACCGGCGCCCTCTTGGGCGAGGTAGGCCAGCGCGGCGAGCGCGCGCGTACGCACCGCGGGCTCGGCGTCCTGCCGGACCAGTTCGTGTAGCAGCGGTGCGCTCGCCGCATCCATCCGTTGGGCCAGAAGCCGTACGGCCTTGGCCCGGTTGTCGGCGGCGGGATCCTCACGTGCCGCAGCACGCAGCAGTGCGTCGGCGGCGGGATGGTCGGTGGCGGCCAAGGCCGCGCGGGCCTCGGCGCGCACATTCGCTTCCGGCGCGCCGCGGGCCAGATCCTGCAGTAGCGCCCCAGCGCGCGGCACGCGCGTGCGGGCCAGGGCCGCGGCGAGGGTCGCGATCGCGGGATCCGGATCCGCTTGCGCCCGGGCGGCCTCCAGCCGCTCGGCGATATGCAGCGCCGCGGCGGGGCTGCGACTGGCGGCGATGGTCTCCAGCCGTTGCGCCCGCTCTTCGGCCGATGCACTCGGTGGCAATTGCGCCGCGAGCAGCGGCGCGAGGTTCTGTTCGCCGCCGAGTGCGGCGAGGATGTGGGCCGCGGAACGGCGATAGAAATGGTGCTTGGGCGCGGCTTCGGGTGCGCCGGAGATCGCGAGCACCGCGACCAGGGCGGCGCGCGCCTGCGCGTGGCCACGCGGTGCGAGAGCCGCGGCGGCGAGGAAGCGGGCCTCGTCGTTGCTCGAAGCGAGCAGTTGTTCGAGCGCTTGCTCCTCTGCCGGCCCGGCCGCCCAGGCGATCAGCCCGGTGAGCAGCGCCAACTGCTCGCATTGACCCGGCCCCAGGCCCTGCTCGATCCCGGCCCGGAGCACCGCCAGCAGATGCCCCGGAACCAGCGACAAACGTCCGGGACCGACCTGTTGCAGGTTGTCGATCATGTACCAGCGCCCCGGTCGCCGCAGCCAGCCGAACAGGACCTGCAGCGCGCGACGCCCCCCGTGACGCGCAAGCGCCGGCGCGAAATGCTGCGGGAAGACGACGCCGCTGCTACGCTCGTTGCACTGCGCCACCGCATCGAGCAGCGCCTGCTCGGCCGCCGGACCGCCGACACGGGCCAGAGCCCGGGCGCAGGCCTGGACCGCCGCGAGCGGCGGCATGCCGCGCCACTGATCGCCGATCTCTCCGGCCGCGCCGCCAGCGAAGGCAATCGCGCGATCGAGCTCGGCGGCCAGTCGCGGGGTGAGCGCACGGATGCCCAGGGCGCCGATCCACTCCAACTCGTAGCGCTTGAGCCCCCCTTCGCGCTGGGCGAGCACCGCGCCCAGCGCCTTGGCGAGATCCGGGTCGCCGCGCAGGGCGAACGCGGGCGATTCGACCGCGCGCGGCGCCGGGTGATGGGCGGCCGAGTCGTCGGTCGCCCCGATCAGCGGCCAGCGCGGTTGCACCGCCAGCAGCACCCGGTCGAGCAACTCGGCTCCGTCTGGGAGCGTCACGGCACTGATCACCGCCCGCAGCGCGGCGGGATCCTCGCTGCGCGCGAGCTCCGCCAGCGCCGCCTCGCGCGCTGCAACAGCGGCGGTGGTATCACCGAGGATGGCGATCGCCCGCTCGCGGCGCTCCTGCGGCATCGGGCGATAGAAGCTCAACACGCCATCGTGCAGCTGCCATTCGAGCTCGTGGGCTTCAGCCAGGCGCTCGACCACCGTGCGCAGCGGATGGGTAGCGGCGGCCAGGTCGACGCCGGACCAGGGAGCGCCCGCCCGCCAGGCGTTGGAATAGGCGAAGCGCAGCCGGTCCTCTGGCGGCAGCGCCTGGTTGACCGCCTGCAGCGCCCCGGGCAACGAGGCCTGGGCCAGTTCGATCCGGATCGGGGTGGCGAGCATCCCGGCCGCGGGTTCCGGCGCGCGGGCGGCGGGGATCGGCGGCAGCGGCGGCGGCGGATCCTGCCGCAACGCGAGGTAGGTGATCCCGCCCGCGGCGAGCAACCCGATCCCGGCGAGGGCGAGCTTGGCGCTCCAGGCGCCGAGCAGGGTACCGCCGGCGGTGGCCAGCGGCCCCTCGGCGGCGGCAGCCCGGGCAGCGGCCTGGAGACCCTGCGGCGCCTGGGCCGCGGGCAATTCGACCAGCAACCCGGCGAGACCGGTCCCGGCGGCCACGGTGAACCCCCGGCTCTGCATCGCGCTGCGCAACCGACCGATGCCCCGGGCGACCTGGGTACGCACGGTGCTCTCGCGCCGGCCCAGCGCCTGGGCCACCTCCTTGAGGTTGAGGCCTTCGCGGTAGTGCATCCACAGCGGCAGACGCTCGTGCTCCGGCAGCAGGTCGTCGACCATCAGCCGGACCTGTTCGAGCACGGCCTCGTCGGTGCGATCATCGCCCTCCTCGAAGCGGTGTTGCTCACAGGCCTTCTGCTGGCGCAGCCGGCGGCGGCCCTCGCCGCGCAGGTGCATCCGCGCATGGTTGACCACGATGCGCATGATCCAGGCCTTGGCGCTGTTGGTGCCGCGATACCGCCCCGCCTGGGCCATCACGCCGAGGAAGGCGTTCTGGACCACGTCTTCGGCGTCCGAGCTGCTGCCGACCAGCCGCACGGCGACCCGGAAGGCCATGTCGACGTAGCGCGCGAACAGCTGATCGCCGGCGGCGCGATCGCCGACGGCGATGCGCTGCAGCAGCTGCCAGTCTTCGTCACCGTCGATAACGGGATCCAGGGCGGTTTCGCTGTCGATCATGCGCGGGCCTCGTTCCTGTAATGCCGCAGACGTGGCGTCCGCTACGGGGATTACAGGCCATTCGCGTTCCGGGCAACAGCGCGTGTGCAGCGCTCGGACCACCGCGGCGGTCCCATGCCAGGCGCCGGCCGGGAAAGCGCTGGTCCGACCCGGCTTCGCCGCCACAGTCGCGGCGGGGAGACCTGCCACCATGCGTACCGTGCTCGTGCTGATGGATTCGCTCAATCGTCACCTGCTGCAGTGCTATGGCGGCAGCCTCACGCGCACGCCAAACATCGACCGGCTCGCCCAGCGCGGCGTGACCTTCGACCGCCACTACTGCGCCTCGATGCCCTGCATGCCCGCGCGGCGCGATCTGATGAACGGCCGCTACAACTTCCTCGAGTCCCCCTGGGGCTGTCTCGAGCCCTACGACACCTGCCTGCCGCGCGAGCTGCGCCAGCAGCGCGAGGTGTATACGCACATGGTCACCGACCACTACCACTACTTCGAGTGGCTCGGCCACGGCTACCACAACTTCTTCAACACCTGGCAATTCCTCCGCGGTCAGGAGGGCGACCATATGCACCCACGGGTGCGCGACCCCGAGGTCCCCCCCCATCGCGGCAAGAACCGGCGCCAGGATTGGATCAACCGCTCGCTGATGGATCCCGAACGCGACCTCGATTACCCCACCCCGCAGACCTTCGCCGAGGCCGCTGCGTTCATCGACCACAACCACGCCGAGGACGACTGGTTCCTCCACTGCGAGGTCTTCGACCCCCACGAGCCCTTCCTCTCGCCGCAGCGCTACCGCGAGATGTTCGGCGACGACTGGAACGGCGACTACACCTTCGACTGGCCGCCCTACAAGCCGCTCGATCCGGAGGTCGACGACGCGGCAGCGATCGCGCACGTGCGCAAGCGCTACGCCGCGACCCTGGCGATGGCCGACCACCACCTCGGCAAGCTGCTCGACAAGCTCGACGAATACGAGCTGTGGGAGGACACCACGGTCATCCTCACCACCGATCACGGCCATCTGCTCGGTGAGCACGGCTACTGGGCCAAGAACTACATGTTCGTCTACGAGGAGCTGGCCCACATCCCGCTGATCATCGCCGGCGGCGGCGCACCGCAGGGGCAACGCCGGCAGGCGCTGACCTCGACCGTCGATCTGATGCCGACCCTGCTCGAACTTCACGGCGCGACACCACCGGACACGGTCCACGGCCGCAGCCTGGTCCCGCTGCTCAGACAAGACGCGGCGCATCACGAGTCCGTCCTGTTCGGCTACTTCGGCCGCGACATCAATTGGACCGACGGCACCCATACCTACTGCCGCCAGCCGGCGCCGGACTCCGTCTGCCACCATCATACGGCGATGGCGGTCCACGCCGCCCTGCCCTACTTCCGCCAGGACTGGGCCGAGAAGGCCGAATGCGGGCGTTACCTCGCCCACAGCCACATCCCCGTCTACCGCGTGCCGTTGGCCTCGCAGCCCCACCTCGACGCGCCCGACTTCCATCTCGTCCACGACCTGCGCGCGGATCCCCAGCAGGAGCGCCCATTGCGCGACGAGGCGCTCGAGGCGCGTCTGGCCAGGGCTCTGGGCCGTCAGCTGCAGGAACTCGACGCTCCGCCGTGCCAGTTCACGCGCCTGGGCCTCGCACAGAACGCGTGAGCGGCGCCGACGTGCGCCCGGCCGCATCTACGTGGCTTCCATCAGAGGGGGCGCTGCCCCCTCGCGCCTTCGGCGCGTACCCCCACGGCCTCGGTCGCCCTTCGCCAGCTTCGCTGGCGTTTCCGCCGGGCCTGCGGCCCATTTTCGGCGGAAAACAGGGCTCTGTCGGCCGATGGGGGCCGGCCCGGCCCCCATGGCCCCCTCGGCGGCGC
>JBEPXK010000190.1:0-7270 GCA_041641915.1 Planctomycetota bacterium | reverse complement strand
CATTTTCGGCGGAAAACAGGGCTCTGTCGGCCGATGGGGGCCGGCCCGGCCCCCATGACCCCCTCGGCGGCGCGCTGACGCGCGCAAGGCTGGGATCGGTTTGGTAGCCTTTCCCGGAGCTCTGAGGGACCCGTCACGAATGAATCGCCAACTGATACGCACTGTACTCACCTGAGCCGACGAGCATTGTTGCAGAATATGAGCATGGATTGCAGTAGACGGTCGCGGTTACGCTCGGGAGGCCGCCAGCGAACCGAACGCCGCCAAACTCTGCGTTCGCCTTATCGTGCACGCGGGTCCACGCTGTCGGGCTGATCGCCCTTCCGGGACGCGGATGGTCCTCAATGGCGGATAGCGCGCGGGTGTCCGGGGGCGGTTGACTTGCCTGCTGCGGGCTTTGCGGGGTGGGTAGCGCCAGCATTCCTCGCGATGGCGCGATCCCTCTGGCTCTGAGCCTGACAGCTGGCCTTGGGCCCCCGGCTCAGGTGCGCCGGGTCGGCTTTCCGCTCAGGGTCGGTGCAGCGTCCACTCCGCTTCACGGAAGCGGACTCGGGCGGTGTCATCGTCGTGTTCGAGGAAGACCAGCGGTTCGGTGTCGATGCTGTCGAAGCGGCAGCAGAGGGCGTAGTCGTAGCTGAGTACGACCTGCTCGCCGTCCTGACTCCAGGTCCCACCGTTGTCGCCTGGTTCCGGCCCGGCCCATTCGGCGTCCTCGAAGAAGTCGAAGGTGCCGTCGGCGCGCAGGTGGAGCACGGGATAGTGGATGTCGATCGCTGCGGGGAAGATCCAGCTGCCCAGCGGTGGTGCGGCGGCGGTGGTGGGGTCGTTCTCGCCGCGTTGACCGCAGGCGGTGAGGACGAGGACCAGGGCGAGCAGGGCGAGGCGGATCATGGAGTTAAATACGCTGGTGGCGAGGGCGCGTTTGGCTGGGTTTGGCTCTACCGGCATGCAGACGGGGCCCCGTCACCCACGCAGACTCCAGACCTCTGACTCGCCGCTTCGCCTCGCTGCCCCGGACGATGCCGGCGTCTGTGCGCGCCGCCGGTCGTGCGACTGGCGGCGTCGGCCGTTGGCCGCGTGCAGCCGCTTGGTCGAGTTCGTTTACGTCGGCGGCGGGGCGTCGGCGGTGACCTCGCCGGCGCGGACGTGGGCGATGATGGTGTCGATCTTGCCGGTGTCGGCGATGCGTCCGTTGCTGAGGTAGACGCCGCGCGGCGCGACCTTGGCCGCGAACAGGGTATCGTGGGTGACGATCACGAAGCGGGTGCGGTCGCGTAGTTCGCGTAGCCAGGCGGCGAATTCGTCGGTGGTGTTGGCGTCGAGCGCGGAGGTCGGCTCGTCGAGCAGCATGAAGAGCGGCTCGAGCACCAGGCCGCGGGCGATGGCCACGCGTTGGCCCTGGCCGCCGCTGATCTGCGCCGGGTAGGAACCGGCGAGATCGGCGATGCCCAGTCGATCGAGGGTGCCGAGTGCGCGCTTGTCGGCGGTGTGCTTGTCGACGCCCTGGACCTCGCGCAGCGCGAGGGTCATGTTGCCGAGCACGTCGAGGTGGGGGAACAGGTACTGCTGCTGGAACACCAGCCCGACGGTGCTGCGGAAGGTCGGCTCATCCATCGCCGCGATATCCTCGCCGTCGATGTGGATGCTGCCGACGGTGGGGCTGAGGAAACGGCCCATGCAGCGCAGCAGGGTGGTCTTGCCCGAGCCGCTCTCGCCGAGCACGGCGAAGGCGTCGTCGGCATCGAAGGTCAGGTCGATGTCGGCCAGGGCTACGGTGCCATCGGGATAGGTGAAGCCGAGTCCGTCGATTTCGATCATGGTCGCTCCAAGCGGGGGTGGGGGCTGCGGCCGGCGCTATTCGCCGGTGAAGCCGCGCTTGCGGATGTGCTGCTCGAGCATGCCGGCGGCCTTCATCAGCGGGAAGGTGACCGCGAAGAACATCACCGCGACGATGAGGTAATAAAGCGAAGGGTCGAAGTTGATGGCGATGATCCGCTGCGCCTGCTGGATGACCTCGGGGACGGTGATCAGCGACACCAGGGCGGTATCCTTGATCAACGCGACAATGGAGTTCATCAGTGGCGGGATGGCGATGCGGAAGGCCTGCGGCCAGACCACGTGACGGAAGGTCTGGAACCGGTTGAGGCCGAGGGCGCGGGCGGCCTCGCGTTGGCCGGCGGGGACGGCCATCAGCCCCGAGCGTACGACCTCGGCCATGTAGGCCGCGGCGTTGATCGACAGGGTGAGGATCGCGGCGACCAGCGGCGGCAGGTTGATGCCGCACTCCTGGTTCAGGTATTGGCCGAGGGCGAAATAGACAAAGAACAACTGGATCAGCACCGGGGTGCCGCGGATGAAATCGTCGACGGTACGGGCGAGCCAGTGCAGGGGGTTGTCGCGGGCGTTGAGCACGATGCCGCCGGGGATGGCGAGCAGAAAACCGCAGACGATCGATGAGAGGGCGATGAACAGGGTCAGGGCGAAACCTTTGCCCAGCAGGCGCGCGACCGTGGCGGCGCTGATGGTCGGTCCGGCGTCCTCCTGGATCAGCGAGAGATCGAACCACTTGTCGAACAGCTCGTCGAGGGTGCCGTCTGCGCGCATGTCCGCCAGCGCGCGATCGATCGCCGCGAGCAGTTCGTCCTCGCCCTGACGGACGGGGATGGCCATGTGTTCTTCGTAGAGCAGCGGGCCGGCGGCGATGAAAGGCTGGTCCGCCTGTTCGATCTGGTAGACTCCCAGCAGCCGGTCGCTGATGAATCCGGCCAGACGGCCACCCCGTACGTCGGCGAAGATGTCGACGGTCGACTTGTAGGCGACCGCTTCGATCTCCGGGTGGTGTTCGCGCAGATAGGCCTCGAAGCTTTCGCCGAGGACCACCCCCAGGCGACGCCCGTTGCAATCCTCGATGCCGCCGATCTCGCCCTTGAGATCCTCGTGGACGAACAGCTGCGCCCCGGAGATGTAGTAGGGATCGGAAAAATCGACCTTCTTCTCGCGTTCGGGCTTGATCGCCATCGAACCGATGATCGCGTCATAGTGTCCGGCTTGCAGACCAGCGATGATCCCATCCCACGAGGTGGCGACCAGCGTGAGTGGGCGTTCGAGACGCTCGGCGATCGCGCGCGCGACGTCGACATCGAAGCCTGCCAGCTCGCCCTGGGCGTCGTACATGCTGAACGGCGGGTAGGCGCCGGTGAGCGCGACCTTGAACTCCTCGGCTGCCGGCAGGGCCGCGCTGGCGAGCAGCAGCAGGCAGAGCAGCCAGCGACCCAGCCGATGGGATGATGGACGGCGGCGGTGCGTGGGCATCGGCTGCTCCTGCTGGGACGTTCGGCGCCGTCGGTCACAGCCCTGCGGCGGACCGATCCGGGCGCGCGGTCGGCATGCGGGCGGCGCGCGGCGCGGGCAATGGTTGCACTTCTGGTCACGCGCGGCGATACGTCAAGCCGCGCCCGGGGTGCGGGCGCGGTGGCAAGTGGCGCGCATGGATGTGCGAAAAACGGCGGTGTCCGGCTGTCGCTCAGCGTTCGCGACGGCCGACCGCTTTGTCGACGGCCGAGACGATGCGGTCCTCGTCAAAGGGTTTGACCACGAAATCGGCGATGCCCAGGCGCATGGCGCGTAGCATGCTGTCGCGCTGGTCGACGGCGGTGACCATGATCACCGGGGTCTGCTGGTCCTCCGCGCGGATCGCTTCGAGCGTGCTCAGGCCGTCCATCTCCGGCATGACGATGTCGAGGGTGATCAGGTCGGGGCGCAATTCGCGGTAGCGCTCCAGGGCCTCGCGTCCGTCGCCGGCTTCGGCGACGATCTCGAAGCCGAGCGGCTCGAGCGCATCGCGGATCAGCTGGCGCATGAATGCGGCATCATCGACAATCAGGACGCGGGTCATCGCGAGGCTCCTTGCCGTTCAGTCTGTACCAGCGGCGTTCACCTGCAAGCCGGCGAGTCCGAGCACCGCCTGGGCCCGCGGGTTGCTGCCGCTGATCTGCAGCCCGCCGCCGCGCGCGCGTAGGTGGGTCGCGGTTGCGGCGAGAAAGCCGATGAAAGTGGCCGAGGCCAGCTCGCTGCCCGGACCGAGTTCGAGGGTCAGGGTGGTGTGGCCGTTGCGCAGCAGCGAGCGGATGCGCGCTGCCCAGGCGTCGGCGTTGTGCTCGTCGATACGGTCGTGGATGGTGATGGCAGGGGGATGGTTCATGGTGGCTCCTTCCGGTTTTACAGCTGCACCCGGATACGGGAGAAATCATCGATGACGTAGGCGTAGTCGGTGAGTGAGAGCGTGGCCCGGCGGCCGTGGTCGCCGCCGACATCCTCGCCGAGGATGGCGATGCCGTGTTCGCGCAGATGGCTGCGGACCGCGGTGATGTTCGCCGCGCCGACATCCTGTTGGCCGTTGGCCGCGGCGTGGGGGAACATCCGCGCGCCGCCGGCGAGCTTGGCCCGCAAGCGGCGCGGTTCGGCGCCGTGTTCCAACAGGCCGGCGATCATGCAGGCGATGGCTTGATCGGCGTACTTGCCGGGCAGATCGGTGCTCGGGGCGCCGCGCGAGGAGGGCAAAAGGATGTGGGCCAGTCCGGCGATGCCCGCGTGTTGGTCGTAGAGCACCAGGCCGACGCAGCTGCCGAGCACCGTCTGCAACGTGTTCGGCGGCCGGGTCAGCGCGACCTGGCCGATGAGCACCTTGATCTGTCGGCCCTCACGCACCGCGGTCATCGCTCAGACCCTCCATCAACAGCGGCAGCGCCGCCGGGCTCGGGATGAACAGCAGGTGGCAGCAGCGCGTGCCGGTGGCGTCCTCCATCCGGGTGGTGAACACCAGCCCGGCGTCGCCGTGGGCGGCGGTTTCGAGCAGCAGGCCGGCGGCGATCGCGCCGCCGAGGTCGCGGACGAAGTCCGGCGGGCCGGGCAGGCAGTAGCGGGCGAGATGCGCTCCGAGCGAGTTGATGTAGGTCGACAGGGTGATGTTGGCGACTTCGCGCAGGATCGACTGGGCATAGTCGTCGTAGACGTTGGCGTCGGGTTCGGCGCGCGGGTGCAGGTCGCAGACGAGCTGCCGGGCGGCGTCCTCGCCGAGTACCAGGGCGAGATTGCCGTCGAGTGCGCCCTGCAGCCGCGCGATCAGGCCGACGCAGGGCTGATGGCAGGGGGCGAGGTTGTCGCAGATCGTATCGAGCCGATCGCTGCACACCGCGTCGATGTGCACCGCGATCGGATGGCGGATGAGGCGGCCGAGCGCGTCGGCGGCCTGCTCCGATCCGCGACGGGCGATCATCGCCAGTTCTTCGATCAGCTCGCGCGTCAGCATGGTGCACCGTCCTCCTGGCTGGCCGCAGCGAAACCGGCGACATCGAGGATCAATGCCACCCCGCCGTCGCCGAGCACGGTCGCGCCGGAGATCCCGCGGACCCCCGCGAATTCCTCGCCCAGCGGTTTGACCACGATCTCCTCGTCGCCGAGGACCTGGTCGACGGTGATCGCCTGGGTGTCGCCGCGATGGTCGATGACCACCGCGCGGGTGGTCGCCCCCGGTTCGACGTGGGCGGTGCCGATGGCGTTGCCGGGATCGGTGAGCGCGATCACCTGGTCGCGCAGGGTGATCATCCGCCCGTTGCCGCGCGGGTTGGCGATGCGGTCGCGTTCGATCTCCACGATCTCGCGCACCGCTTCGAGCGGGAAGGCGTAGCGCTGGGAGCCGATGCGCACCAGCAGCGCGTCGATCATCGCCAGGGTCAGCGGCAGGCGCAGGGTGAAGGCGCTGCCCTGGCCGGGCTCGGCGTCGATCTCGACCGTGCCCTTGAGCTCGGCGATGCGGCTGTGGACGATGTCCATGCCCACGCCGCGGCCGGAGATGCTGGTCACGCTCTGCGCGGTAGAGAAGCCCGGCGCGAATATCAGCCGGTGTACCGCGGCCTCGCTCAGCTCGTCCGCGGTGGCGGCGTCGATCACGCCACGTTCGATCGCCTTGGCCCGGATCGCCGCGGTGTCGAGGCCGCGGCCGTCGTCGCTGACGCGGATGCAGACCTGGCCGCCAGCGTGGAAGGCCTCGAGCCGCACGGTGCCGGTTTCGCTCTTGCCGCACGCGCGGCGCTCCGCCGGGCTCTCGAGCCCGTGGTCGACGGCGTTGCGTAGCAGATGGGTCAGGGGGTCGGTCAGCTCGTCGATCAGCCGTTTGTCGAGCTCGGTGCCTTCGCCGGCGGTGACCAGCTCGACGCTGCGGTCGCGCTCCTTGGCCACGTCGCGCACCAGGCGGTGGAAACGTTGGAACAGCGGTCCGATCGGCACCATGCGCACCTGCATCACCGTGGCCTGCATCGCGCCGGTCTGACGGTGGAGTTCCTGCAGCGCGTCGCGCAGCGGACCGCCGTGTTCGCGCGTGGCGCGCAGCCGGTCGAGCGTCAACTCGACGCGGTGGAGCCGATCCTCGCCGAAACCGGCCGCGCCGGCACCCCGGTGCTCGCTGCGGCGGGCCGCGGCGAGGAAGGCCTCGAGTTCGCGCAGGTCGATGCCGTCGAGCAGCGCGCACACCGCTTCGGCGCTGCTGGTCACCCGCGCCTTGGCGATCAGCAGTTCGCCGGCGGTGTTGAGGATGCGATCGAGGCGCTCGGCTTCGACGCGGATGGTATCCATGCGGCTGGCTGCGGCGCTGCCCCGTGCGCCAGGCAGCCCGGCGCCGCTGGCGCGCACCGGCTCGATGCTGCAGCGGGCGACCTGGTCGACCGCCAGCGCGTCCGCGAAGTCCTCGTTGGCATCGTCGGCGGCGAAGAGCACCTGCAGCGGGCCGTCCGGGTCGTGGCCCGCGCTCAAAGCTGCGAGGGGGGGATCGGACCACAGGATTTCGCCGAGCCGGGCGAGATTATGCAGGATCATGCCGTAGCGGATGCCGGGCATGGGCGCGCCGGGGCGCAGCAGCAGTTGGATCTGCCACACGTGGCGCCCGGCGGCGGTCGCCTCGGCGGCGCAGCGGTCCCGGTCACCATCGCTGCGCCAGGCCGGCAGCTCGGCGCTCGCCGGTTGCGGCGCGGCGTCGAGCAGCTCGCCGAGCAGGGCGTCGACACCGCTGGCGTCGGGCGCGGTGGTGCCGCCGTCGGCGATGCGATCGATGGTGCTGCGCAGGTGGTCGCGTACCGCGAACAGGGCCTTGAAGGTCGACGGCTCCGGCGCCTGCCCGCCGGCGCGCAGCCCGGCGAGGAGGTGTTCGCAATTGTGCGCCACGCGCGCCATCTCCTCGAGGCCCATGGTCGCGGCGCTGCCCTTGATACGGTGCACG
>JBEPXK010000189.1:0-7288 GCA_041641915.1 Planctomycetota bacterium | reverse complement strand
CCCGGCCCGGCCGAAACGCCATCGCCCTGTCCGGGCCACGACGCTGCGGCTTGTCCGCGTGCCCACAGGGCGTAGGACCAGCACATGACGCGAACGGTGCCGTTCAGCGGCGTGCTCGGCCGACGCATCCTCATCGAGGCCACCCGCCTGTTCGTCGTCTACGCCGTCGCCTATCTCGCGCTGTTCTCGCTCGCGGTCAGCGGACGGTTGGTGCGCGACGGGGCCCCCCTGCTCGACGTGCTGATGCTGCTGCCGCATCAGATGGCCTTCCCCGCGACCATCGCCCTGCCGCTGGCCCTGGTCACGGCGGTCCTCGCCTGCATCGGCCGGATGCGCGACGACGGCGAGATCATCGCCTTGATGGCCTCCGGCATTCCGGCCTGGCGCGCGCCAGCGGCGCTGCTTCCGCTGGTGCTCGCGACCGCGGTCGCCGTCGGCGCGCTCGCCCACCTCGCCATGCCGGCAGCCTACCGTCACCTGCGCGAGAGCATGGCCGCCGTCATGCGCCAGGCGATCGGCACCAGGGTCGCCCGGCGCATCCCCATCTTCGAGGACGACGAACAGGGCATCAGCATCACCGCCGGTGCGGCGCAGGCCAACCAGCTGGCAGACGTTTTCGTCTGGCACCGCCCCGCCGCTGGCGCCCACCTGCTCTGCTTCGCCCCCCGCGCCCGCTGGGTCGCCGATCCGCACCGCAGCCAAGACGCCCTCTCGCTGCGACTCGAGCTGCTCGATGCCCGCATGCTGCACCACCAGGTCGGACCGGAAGCACCGCTGAGCGCCGCGGCCCACGACCTCGAATCCGGGCGCTACCGCTCGCTGGTCATCGATCTGCACCACGAGGCCCCCGACACCTCGCTCAAACCCGACACCATGGAGACGCCTGCCATCCGCATGAACATCGGTCGGCTCGAGCGCGCCCTGGCCATCGTCGATCGCCAGGGCGAGGACCATGTCGCAATGGTTCGCGACTGCCTCGCGCTCGGCGCGGACCCGGTCGTGCCGGCCGACATCCGCAACTGGCGCACCGTCCGTCGCGCGCTGCAGCGCCAGCCGCTACGCGCAGCCGTGCCCGACCCCCACGCGGCGACGCTCGAGCGGCTGGCAACCGAGGGCCCGGTGAGCACCGAAGCCCGGCTGCAGATCATCGTCGCGCTCAACGCGGCGTTGCCCGGGCTGCATCACCACCTGCAACCGAAGTCGGAACTACTCCCACGACCAATGCGCATCCTGCTCAAGCGCGCCGAGGCCGGCGAAGACCTGCCGCTGGCCGCCCGGTGTGCGCTCAACCGCATAGCCCTGGCCAACCAGCTCGGCTCGGCACTGCGCGACGAGATGGTCACCGATCTCGCCGCCTACCTCGGCCGCCGCGCCGAATGGGGCGACGACGTGTACATCGCCGCCCAGCGCAAGCTCCGTGGCCTGCAGATGGCCTGGCATCTGCGGTGGATGCTCAGCGCAGGCGTGCTCGCCTACTGGCTCTTCGCCAGCGGACTGGCGCTGAGCATGCCGACGCACAACCGGATGGTCGCGATCTTCCTCGGCCTGCTGACCGTGGTCATCTCGATCCTGCCTGGGTTCACGGTGGTCAAGGGTCTGCGCGGACATCTGGGGCTGAATCCCGGCTGGATCCTGTGGACACCGACCGGCCTGTTGTTGCTCGCCGGCGGCCTGCTGTTGTGGCGGCGACGCTGATGCGCAAGACCCTCGATCGTTACCTGTTGCGTAACGGCGCCGCCGGACTGGTGATCATCCTCGGTATCGTGATCCTCGTGGTCCTCGGCCTCGACCTGCTACTCAACCTCAACGACCTCCTGCGCGGCGAGCTCGACCCCGACCGCAGTCGGCTGCTGCTGATCCTGCGCTTCGTGCTCTACCAGGCGCCAGCGGTGATCAGCCCCCTGCTGCCGGTGGTCACCCTCACCGCGGCGATGATCACCGCCGGACCGATGCTGCGGCGCGGCGAATACATCGCGCTCGCCGCCAGCGGCATCAGTCTGCGGCGCAGCGCCCGCCCCCTGCTGTTGCTCGCCTTGCTGGTCGGCATCAGCGATTTCCTGCTCGTCGACCGGCTCGCACCCCGCTTCGAACCCCGGCGGGCGGCGATCGAGGACGCCCTCACCGGCACGCCGCGCGGTGCGCGCTCCTGGCAGGTCCCGACCACCGGCGCCAGCTGGTTCGCCGGCAAGGTCAACCTCGCCCAACCCCGTTCGCCGCAGATGCGGCGCATCCTGGTCGCACCCCGCGATGGCGCGCTGATCCAGGCCGCCGGTCTGGAATGGACCGGTTCGGACTGGCTCCTGCGCGGGCCGGTGATCAGCGGCGGACCTGGCGCCCAACGGTCGGTCAGCGGCGACATCACCTGCACGGGGCTGTTGGCCTTGCCCTTCGGCCCCGAGGAGCTCGCCCGCCGTCTGGCCAGCCATCAAGCGAAAGGGCTGGGCTCGCTGTGGCGATCCGGCTCGCCGCAGCAACGGGCGCTCGCCTGGCAACGGCTGGCACGGATCCTCGCGCCGCTGCTGGCGGTACTGCTGGCGCTGCCTGGATTCGTCCGCTTCGCCAACCGCGAACATCTGCTGCTGGCCGGTGTCCGCTGCCAGATCGTCGGGCTGATCCCGCTCGCCCTGCTCGCACTCGGCGGTTGGGTCGGCGAGGCCGGTTCATGGCCACCCGGCGCGGTCATGCTCGTGGCGAGTGTCATCGCGCTGCTACCCGGCGCCTACGCCTTCCGCCGCTGGCAGCTGTGATCAGAGCCAGACCAACGCGGCCAGGACCAGCAGGATCACCAGTATCACCCGCCAGCGCGTAGTGCAGCGCGGCATGACCGGCAACCGCAGTTGCTGCCGGCAATCCAACTCGTCGAGCGGTTCGCGCATGTTCACCCCGGCACACCGGCCCAGCGCCGGCGAGCCCAAGTATTGTAACCCGTTGAGGCCGTACAGACAAGACGGTGCGGATCGGGCGTGGCTTTCGCCTAAGAAACCGTATCATCTCGACTTCCATGGCTCGCAGCTCCCGAGCACGTCGCTGGCAGTTCCATCTCGCCGTCGCCAGCCTGCTGCTGGTGGGGGCGCTGAGCGCATGGGCCTGGTTGACGGCCCCGCCGATCACGCTGCTCGCGCGGCTGCCGGCCGCGCGCAGCGTGGAATATCGTCTCGACGAGGACCGCGAATCCTCACGCCACTGGCGCATCCTGCTGCGGCTCGACCCGAGCGCCGCCAACGCCTACGACTGGGTCCTGCGCAGTGGCCCGGCCGAGGCTCCCGATTACGAACTGCATTGGGACCACGAAGGGCAGGTCCTGCGTCTGCGCCGGATCCTGACCGATCATCCGCTGCGACCCGGCGACGGGGTGATCCCACTCGCCCACCTCACCCTCGACCAGCGACCGCACGCGGTGATCCTGGGGTGTCACGCCGATCGTCTGAGCCTGACCGCCGATCGGAAGACGATCGCGCTGCACGACCCGATTCCCACCCCCGCCACGCGCCGGTGGCACTTCCTGGTCGATGCGCAGGCCGACTTCGGCCGCAGTTCGCTTGCCGTCCACCTCGATCGCGAGCAGCCTCAGAACGGCGATGATAGCCTCAGCGCGACCGCGCGCCGACGGCTGGCCGAGGCGATCGCGGCCGCGGCCGCTCCCGGCGATCCCGAGCACGATGCCGTGCGCGCGGCGATCGCGGCGCTCGATGGCTCGCATGCGGCCCATCCGCGCCTCCGCTGCTGGTACGCCTGGCTCACCGCGTTGGGCGCATTGCCCGCCGGGCCGGAGAGCGATCCCGCGCAGGCCCTGGAACATCTCGCCGCGGCGGATGATCCTCTCGCCGCGGGGCTGCTCTGCGACCTGCTCGAGCCGCTGATCGCCCAGGCCGCACGCGAACCCGACGCGCCCCGACCAGCCCGGGCCTGGCTCCAACGCCGGCGCGAACACTGCGCCCGGATCGAGCGCCTCGCCGCACGGGTCGCTGACGCGCCCGCCATGCTGTTGCCGCTCGAGCAGCACCAGCTGGCCCTGTTCCGCCACGCCACCGCCTGCTTCACCGGCGCGCCACGCGAGCCGACGCCGACCGACGTCCCGGCCTGGGTCGCGGTGCGTTGGCGCCTGCTCGGCGGCATCCCCATCGGCCCGGCCGACAACGGCGATCGCGCGATCACCGTCCCCCCCCTGCCCACGGCGGCAGGCCACCACTGCGCCACGCGCCGCGCACTCGAGGCGGTCCTGGCGGCCAACCCGATCGACCAGCCGGAACTGCGCAACGCCTGTGCCCACATCCGCAGCATGATCGTCGATCGCGCCTCACCGGCCCTGATCATCCGCGCGGTCCGCGGCCTGCCGCCACGCGAACGCTCGCTATGCACCGCGCTGCTGGCTTTCGCCGGGCTGGTCCAGAGCGATGCCGCGGCCCAGGCGCTGCTGGCCAAGATCGGCGGCGAGATCGCCATGCGCGATCGTGATGCCCTGGCCTACGCCCTCTCGCGCCTGCTGGAGAAACGCTTGCCGGCCGAGACCTTCTTCCCGCGCATCCTCCCGGCGGTGCCGGACCCGCGCGAGATCCTGCCCGCCGCGCTGCGACCACACCGGGAGCTGCTCTGTGGCAGGCTCGGCGCGACCATGCTTGTATTCGGCGGCAACCGGGCCAACCTGCCGCCCGCCCAGGCGCTGACCGCCGCGCTCGCCATGCAGGAGGTCGCCGGCCTCAAACCCGAGGACTGGAACCTGCTCGCGCTGCTGCCCAAGCCCCACCTGCCACTCGAACTCTGCCAGCCCGCCCATCCCTGAACGTGGAGGACCGATGCTCCTGCCCACCGTGGCCATCGTCGGACGACCGAATGTCGGCAAATCGCGGTTGTTCAACCGTCTCGCCGGCCGTCCGGTGGCGATCGTCGATCCCACCGCAGGGGTGACCCGCGACCGCATCTTCCACGAGGTCGAACGCGACGGCCTGCGCTTCGATCTGATCGACACCGGTGGCATTGGCATCGTCGACGCCGCCAAACTCGAGGACGAGATCGAGACCCAGATCGAGCGCGCAATCGCCAATGCCGACCGAATCATCTTCATGGTCGACGCCCGCTCCGGCCCCACCGCACTCGACGAGACCATCGCCCAACGCCTGCGCCCGCATCAGGACCGGGTGGTGCTCGCGGCGAACAAGCTCGACCACCCCAACATGGACCCCGCGGCCTGGGAGTTCGCCGCACTGGGCATGGGCGAGGTGATCGCGCTCAGCGCCGAGCAGAACCGCGGCATCGACGAGCTCTGCGAAGCGCTCGGCGCCGGTCTGCCCACCCCTGCGCAGCTGGCCGAGGCCGAGAGCGCCACCAACGCCGACGGGCGGTTGAAGATCTGCCTCGCCGGTCGCCGCAACGTCGGCAAAAGCTCGATGATCAACGCCCTGGCAGGCGAGCAGCGGGTGATCGTGGCCGATTACGCCGGCACCACCCGCGACGCGGTCGACGTGCGCATCGACCACGGCGAGAACCACTACCTGCTCATCGACACCGCCGGACTGCGCAAGAAGAAGCAGCTCCACCAGGACCTCGAGTTCTACGCCGCCTGCCGTACCGAACGCGCCATCCGCCGCGCCGACGTGCTGCTGCTGATCCTCGATGCCACCGAGGAGATCGGCAACGTCGACAAGAAGCTGGCCCACTTCTGCGAAGCCGGCGGCAAACCGACCGTGGTCGTGGTCAACAAGTGGGACCTCGCCGCCGCGGCCGGCGGCCGGCGCGAGGACTACGTGCACTGGCTGCGCGACCGCCTGCCCGGGCTCGGCCACGCGCCGGTGGTCTTCACCTGCGCCCTGACCGGCGAAAACCTCGGCACCGCGCTCAGCCTCGCCGACGAGCTGTTCGCCGAGTCCTCCGGCCACCTGCCCACCGCCGAGCTCAACCGACTGCTCGAGGCCGCGGTCCAGCGCCGCCGACCGCGACGTATCGGCTCGGGCAGCACCAAACTCTACTACGCGACCCAGGCCGACACCAACCCCCCGACCTTCGTCGTGTTCGTCAACCGCACCGACTGGGTCGAGGCCGGCTACGGCCGCTATCTCGCCAATTACCTGCGCGACCGCACGCCCTTCGGCCGGGTGCCGATCCGCATCGTGTTCAAGGCCCGCGACAGTCGTTTCCATGAACACCATGACGAGCGCGTGCGCACCACCGCCGGCACCAAGGCCGATCGCAACGCCCACCTGATCGTGCCCCGCTCGCGTAAGCGCCGCCAATCCCGCCGCCACTGAGCCCGCCACATGATCGCCCTGCTCCTGCTCCTGCCACCGGCCGCCTACCTCCTCGGCTCGATCAGCTTCGCCTGGATCGCCGGCCGTTGCCGCGGCATCGACCTGCGCGAACACGGCTCGGGCAACCTCGGCGCGACCAACGCCGGTCGCGTCCTCGGCAAAGGCTGGTTCGTGGCCGTGTTCCTCGGCGACTGCGGCAAGGGGCTGCTCGCCGCCTGCATCGCCCGCCTGGCACCGACGTGGTTCGCCCTCGACCCCGAGCCGATCGCGCATCAGAGCCTGATGGTCCTCGCCGGCGTCGCCGTCGTCCTTGGCCACGTCTTTCCCGGTTTCCATCGCCTGCGTGGCGGCAAGGCGGTCGCCACCACCCTGGGCGTGTTCATCGCCCTGCTGCCGGCAGTGGCCGGAATCGCCTTCGCGTGCTGGGTGTTCACCTGGTTGCTCGGCCGCCTCACCCTGCGTCTGGGAGCGAGCAACGCGGTCGGTCCGGCCTCAATGCTCGCCGCCTGCGCCGCTCCCACCGCCCATCTGATCCTCGCGCCGGACCCCTTCGCCCGGGACACGGTGGTGATGACCACCTTCGTCTTCGTGCTCGCGCTGCTGATCATCGTCAAGCACCGCAGCAACCTGGCCCGTCTGCGTAGCCAGCTGCGCGAACGCCGCGCCGCCGTCTGAACCGGTTTTCCTTTGCGGCGTATCTGGTGTGAAGATATAATGAAGACGGAGGTGGAAAAGACGGTCGCGCCTGACAGCTTGCAGCTATGACCCGGATGATCCCGGCCGTCTCCCAGGTGGAGACACGGCGATCGCTACCTGCCGGGTAACGTAGTTGCGACCCGAGGGACACTGCTGGCGCACACCGTCGCCATTACCCCCGACTCTCCGGAGTCGGGGGTAATTTTTTGCTCATTGCTCAGGGGCTTCGCCCCTACGCCCCAGGCTTCGCCAGGGGCTACCCCTCTGGCTTCGTCGTCGTTCACGCTGATCGGCATAGCCGATCTGCGTGTGGGCGGATCGGCTGCGCCGATTGTATCCGCCCACCACAC
>JBEPXK010000188.1:0-7310 GCA_041641915.1 Planctomycetota bacterium | reverse complement strand
CGCAGCCAACGGGCGACGGCGTCGAACACCACCGGGCCCATGGTGTGGCCGATGTGGGCGTCGGAGTAGACGGTGGGGCCGCAGACGTAGATCGAAACGGTTCCGTCGATGACCGGAGCGAGGGCTTCGACCTGACGGGTGAGGCTGTTGTAGACGGAGATGGGCATGGACGCTCCCGCGGTTCCGGCGGTGGGCGCGCGATTCTCGGGGCGAGCCGGTCAGCGTCCAGTGCTCTGTGACGCCGGGCGCGGCAAGACGACGGTCATTCGCAGCGGTAAGCGCTCGTCGGCCGCGACCAGCTGGACGTTGAGCCCGACCCGATAGCGATCTTCGGCTTCAGGATCGTATTCCGGTACCGCCACCTGCACTTCGGTCGCTTCGCTGGTGTGGGTGATCGCCGGCGAGCCGGTTTCGAGGGTCTCGCCGCCGGCGCTCATCACGATGATGCCCAGCTCGTCGGTCAGCAGCCGGCCGGGAGGGAAGGACAGGTGGAGCATGCCGCCAGCGCGCGCGGCGTCGGGTTCGACCGTGTCGATGGTGAAATCGACCTGCTGTCCGGCGATACGTACGCGTTTGGCCTGGCCGGCCCGGAGATTGAGGATCTTGGTCAGGCTGCGGGCGAACAGGATCCGGGCGGTGCCTTCGAGGCGCCAGCCACGGATGGTCGCCTTGACGCCGACCAGGTCGACGATCCCCACCTGCCGGCCGTCCGGAAGGCTGCCGGCGTCGCCGGGCTGGATCCATGGCATCGCCGCGGTGCGCGGGTTGCCATTGAGCACCGTGCTGCCGGCGTCGCGGGCGCGGTCCCAGACCACGTGCGCGCGGACCACCTCATCCAACTTCAGGCCCGGCCGCAGCCGGGCCCGGTACGCGGTGCTGGCGACGGTGTGTGCGCGGCTGCCATCGCGGAAGGTGAAGGCGCCGGCGTCGTGGACGGCGAGCAGCAGCGCGCCCTGCGGTAGCAGCAACGGGCGGTCGGCCTGCGTGCCGGCGGGGGCGAGCACGACGGCACCGCCGCTGAGCATCAGCGGTCGGGCGTCCGTGTTGAGCGTTTCGGTGCGCCGGGCGGCGACATGGCTGGTCGCGGGCAGGATCGCCAGGTCGAAGGCCTGGCACACGGCGAGCACCGCGGCCCAGTAGTCGAGTTCGAGGAAGGGGAGCGGCGCATGGCGGGAGGCGTCGGCGCCGGGTTGGAGGTGGGTGCGGTTGCCGGTGGCGTCGAGGCGGTCGATGGCGGCCGCGAGGGTGAGCTCGCCGCCACGCCAGCGGAAGCGGGACTCGGCTGCGCGTAGCGAGGGGGCGAGAGCGAGCACGATCAGCAGGGCCAGGGCGCGGCGATTCACGGTCCGTCGAGCTCCAGGGTGAAGGGGATGGCGGTGGTCACTTCGGGCCCGAAATCGGTCAGACGGACCCGCAGCCGGGGCAGCGCCTGGGGCTGCCGGACGCGGAAGGTGCAGCGCAGCTCTTCGGGCGCGGTCTGGGATTGCAGCCGGGTCAGCGGCACCTCGTCGGTCCGGTCGCCGAATAGCAGTTCCAGTTGGGGCCGATCGCGATCGCCGGCGGGCGGATGCGGATCGATGGCGACCGCGATTGCGTTGTGCGGCACCCAGAAGGGCGGCGAGTCCGCGTTCTCCTCAGCCTGGTCGGTGCGCCAGTAGAACCGATAACGGCGGCCTGCGAGCTTGTGGGTGAGCAGCAGGTCGGGCTCGAGCGTGGTGGTGATCTGCAGCGGACGGGCGCAGATGAGATCGAGTTGGCCACTCAAGGCCACCGGGGCGTCGCCGGTGACGCGGAAATGGCAGCGGATGGCGTTGCCGGGGGCCGGACCATCGGTGGCCACGAAGTGGTGGAACAAGGGGGTGGCGTCGGCGGGATCGACCGGCGTGGCGTTGGAGCTGGGGTGCCAGCTGAAGTCGGCCTGGCGGATCGCCGCATCGGGCGTGCCGGGCTGGAACACGGCGGTGAGATCGAAGCGGATCCAGCGCTGGGCGCCGTGCAGTGTGCGCCCGGTGATGACCTGGTGATCGGCGAGGCGCAACAGGATCGCCCCCGCGGGGTGCAGCCGCGGGGCGGTCGCTTGCGGCGACTCGCTCAACCGCGGCGCTCCGATGGCGATCGGTGGCAGGTCGCGCGGTTGGCGCCGCCGTTCGCCGATGAAGACCAGTCGCGCATGCAGATCGCTCTGGTTCGTATCATCGCCCGCCGGCCTGCGCCCGCCGGGAACCACCGCCAGGTCGTAGGTCCGGGCGACCTGCAACACTGCGGCCCAGTAGCTGCCGGAGAAGGCCGGCAGTTCGCGGCGGGCGGTGTCGTCGAGCCCCAGGCGCGCGAGGCTGTGGTCGCCAGCTCTCTGCAGACGGTCGAGCATGTCGCTGAGGCGGTAGGTTCCCGCGGGCCAGTCGAGCATGATCGGCGTGGTCAACTCAGCGACCACTTCCGGCTCCGGTGGGGCGTCAGCGGCTGCGAGGCCGAGCATCAGACAGAGGCAGAGACCGGTGCGGAACACCTCGCCGTCCTAGCGCTGATGCTTGGCCAGCAGGGCCTCGAGTTCATCGATCATCGCCTGCAGCAGGCGATCCTCGTCCGGTTCGCGTTGGCCTTCGGTCTTGGTCTGGAGCACGCGGAGCAACTGCACGCTGTAACGGGCCAGGGGCGGGCGGGCATGTCGTACGCCGGTGGCCGGATCCGGAATCTCACCGAGCTGGACCAGGGTCTGGACCCGTAGGCCGTCGAGGAAATTGGTGAAGGTGGCTTCCGGAACGCGGTCGGGATCGGTGCTGGTCATGTGAGCCATTGAATCGGCGCTCCCTCGCGATGGAACGATCGATCGGGTGCGCGGTTCTGATCTCGTCGTTGCTTGCGCTGGGGGATCGAGCCCCAAGATGCGCCGCTCGGTCCGGAGGAGAGGGCATGGGTTCGCGTTTTCTGCATGTGTTGCTCGGTCTGATGCTCGGCGGCGCGCTCTGCGTGCCTGCTGCCGAGGTCGATCCGGCCGATTCCGCTCTGCCGACCCAGCCGCCGGTGGCCTCACCGTCGGATGCGGACGGTGAGCCGGTTGCGGCGGATGCGGCCGAGGAGGTGCCCGCTGCGGTACCAGCGAACACCTTCCGCCGGTTTCCGATCGAGAACGAGCTTGCGATCGTCCAGATCTCCAACTGGCGCGCCGCGCTGGGCGCGTTCAGCCTCAAGGGCATCCATCCGATCGACCTGCCGGATTGGCGCCAGGGCGAACGTCACGTCGACACCGACGCGCCGCTGGCGGTGCTCGATCTCTTCAGCACCGGTCCTGCTGGCGGCCTGGCCCGCGGGACGGTGACCGACCTGCACGGCTTCCTGCTCGGCGGCGAGTTCATGAGCACCGAGTCTGGCCCGAGCGAAGGCGTGTGGCGCCTGGTCGCGGCTGAGGACAGCGCAGGCGAGGCGGTCGATCCGGCGAGCGTGCTCGCGCGCGATGCGGGCGAGATCGCGCCGGCCGCGCCGCTGCGCTCGGTCACGCTCGGCAGCGAGGACGAAGCCAAGGGCCTCACCTATCGCGTGACCTGGTCCATGTTGCCGGACGAGACCACCGTGCACTGCGAATTCACCGTCACCAACCAGGGCGAGGACACCTTCAGCTTTCAACCGCAGCTGATCCCGATCAACGGCATCCACCAGGACGACGCGCGCAACGAGCCGCGTTACAACGCCGCGGTGGCGCATTTCGACCACGCCTACGCCGAGGGCGAGTCGGGCGAGTTCGACAGCTGGAGCTTCCCTGAGGCCGGCGAACCGGGATCGCGCAAGCTGATCGCGCATCCGGATCTCGAGGGCCAGCCGGTGCCGGCCGAGCGGCTCGATTACGTCGGCCTGCGCAGCCGTTTCTTCGCGGCGTGGTTCGAGCCCGGCGAATGTCAGATCATCAGCGCGGGCTCGGAAGAAGCGGCCGATGCCGAAGCGGAGCCGTTGACCGCCCGGCGCGACACCGTGTTCGGCGACCAGCCGGTCGCGTCTCCGGTCGACGCCTCAGCCGGCGGCTACCGGCTCAAGATCCAGTTGCGCGGCTTCGAACAGCATCTGCCGCTGGAGGAGGCGCAGCAGGCTTTCATCGCACTGCAGTTTTTCGACGCCGACGCCCGGCCGTTCGAACTCGCGCCGGGCGAAACCTTTGCGCTGAGCTACCGCATCACCTGCACCAGTCTCAAGTCGGCAGCGCTCGAACGGCTCTCGTCGATTGAGCAGAAGATCGAGTACACCTCGGGCTTCTACCGTTTCTTCCGCATCCTGGCCCAGATCCTGCAGTTCTTCCTCGACCTGTTCTACCAGGTCGTCCGCCACTACGGCGTGGCGGTGATCCTGCTGACGATCATGGTCAAGGCGCTGCTGCACCGCACGAACTACAAGCAGCAGGAGAGCATGCTGAAGATGCAGAAGCTCCAGCCGGAGCTCAAGCGGATCCAGGAGCGCTACAAGGGCGATCGCCAGCAGCTGGCGGTCAAACAGATGGAGCTGTTCAAGAAGCACAAGGTCAACCCGATGGCCGGCTGTTTGCCGATGTTCATCCAGCTGCCGATCTTCATCGCGCTCTACCAGACCTTCAGCCACGCCGCCGATCTGCGGGGTACGGGCTTCCTGTGGGTCAACGATCTGACCCTGCCCGATCAGCAGTTCTACCTCGGTTTCTCGATCCCGCTCTTCGGCATGGCGACGATCAACCCGCTGCCGATCATCTACATCGCGGTCTCGCTGTGGATGAGCTTCTCGCACAAGCCGCCGGCCAACGCCAGCGACCAGCAACAGCAGATGGCCAAGGTCATGCGCTGGCTGCCGGTGCTCTTCGGCTTCATCTTCTACCATATGCCCGCCGGTCTGGTGCTCTATTTTACCTGTTCGGCGATCATCGGCACGTTGGAGATCAAGTACATCCGCCGCAAGTTGGGCATGGCCTGATCCCGCCTGTGGCGGCCTGAGCGCGCCGCCGGGTGAGCGTGGCGAGCGGCACGGCGATGCAGCACAGCAGCGAGCTTCCGACCATCTGCGCCTGCGCCACCGCGACCGGTGGCGTGGCCGCCCTGCTGCGTGTGAGCGGCGCGCGGGCGCAGGCGATCGCGATCGCGGCGGGGGTCAACGGGCGCTTTGAGCCGTGGCGGCAGGATGCCGCCGAGTGGTCGTTGCCGGCCGGCGCATGCCCCTGCACGATCTGCTTCTACCCGGCTGGGCGCAGTTTCACCGGTGAGGACCTCGTCGAGCTGTTGGTCCCAGGGTCGGCCGCGGTGGTCGCGGCCGGCCTCGCGGCCTTGCGCGCGGCCGGGGCGCAGCCGGCCGGTCCGGGGGATTTCTCGCGCCGGGCCTACGCCCACGGGGTGATCGATCTCGACCAGGCCAGCGCGATCCTGGCCGTGGCCCACGCCGGCGACGAAGACGCGCTGCAGCGGGCGGTGCGGCGGCTGCAGGGAGCCCTGGCGGCGGAGCTCGAACCGGCGCGCCAGCGGCTGATCGCGCTGCGGGCGGCGGTCGAGGCGGGGTTGGATTTCATCGAGGAGGAGGACGTCGCCGCCTACGATCCCGAGGCGCTGCGCTGCGAATGCGCCGCCGTGCGCGCGATCGTGGAGCGCTGGTGCCGTGCGGCCGGGGATCTCGGCCGCGAACCGCTGGTGGTGCTCAGTGGGGCGGCCAACGCAGGCAAGAGCGCGCTGTTCGCTGCGCTCACCGGCCACCGCGCGTTGGTCAGCCCGGTTCCGGGCACCACCCGCGACTGGCTCGCAGCGCCGTGGCGCCTGCCCGGGCGAACCGTGCGGCTGATCGACACGCCCGGCCTGGTCGCGGAGGCCAGCGGCGCGGACCGCGCGGCGCAGCAGGAGGCGCGCGCGCTGCTGGCGCGCGCCGATCTGGTCCTGCTCTGTCTTGCGCCCGATGCCGCGGCCGAGCCGGTGACCCTCGCCACGCCGTGTCTGCGGGTGGCGACCAAGTGCGACCTGACCGCGGCGGTGCCGGGCACGCAGATCGCGCTCAGCGCCCACGCCGGTATCGGGCTGGATGAGCTTGCGGAGGCGGTCGAACGGCAGCTCGGCGATATCGCCGACGCCGATCCCGAGCAGCAACGCCGGCTGGCGGCGGTGGTCGAACTGCTCGGCGGGCTCGCAGAGCAGTTGCCGAGCGACGAGCTGCTCGCCGCCGACCTGGAACGCGCCAGCGCCCTGCTCGGTGAACTGCTCGGCGCGAGTACGCCGGATGCGGTGCTCGACGCCATCTTCGCCCGCTTCTGCATCGGCAAGTGACGCTCGCCGGCGTCAGCCGTCGCCATCCGAGCGCGGTACCAGTTCGAAGTTGTGATCGCGAACGGGCAGCAGATGGCCGAAGTCGTAGGGCGCGTGTTCGTCGATGCGGTCGCCGGGCTGGCATGCGATGGTCACCGCAGCTGGCGGATCAAGCAGCAGGCGCACGCTGCGCCGCAACGGCGCGGCGAGTTGGAGACAGACCAGCTCGGTGGGGTGGACGGTGAGTTGCAGGGTGCCGTCGGCCGCGAGCTGGGCATCGGTCTCGCTGCGCCAGCCGGCGGCATTGTCGACCGGCAGGGGGTCGGTACCGCTGCCGATGCGTACGATGCGCACCGCGCTGTCGCCGGCGGCGAGCGCGCTGAGATCGAGCGTGAGCGCGAGCTCGGCCGCCGGGTAACCGGAGTTCTTGCCGTTGAAGCCGCTGTCGGGGTCGTCAACGAACAGCTCGCTGGAGTAGTTGCATAGCGCGATGCCGAGTCCGCCATCCGCGGCCAGCGCCGCGGCGGCGTAGAAGCGGCCCTTGCGACCGTAGGTCCAGGGGGTGAGCGGGATGTCGCTGGTGAGCGGGAGGACCTGGCTATCCGGCGGCAGGGTCTGGCCGATGGCCTGGAAATAGTGGAAGGTGGGCAGGACCTCGAGCGTGTCGTTGGAGCGGAAGCGCATCAACCGGTGACGGTCGCCGCTGTTGTCAGCGGCGCGTTCGTAGCCGAGGAACCAGATCCAGTGGGTGCAGCCCTGGCGGATGTCGTTGAGTGCGCGCGCGGCGAGACTGCAGCCATGCAGCCGGCCGAAGTCCGCTTCCGCCCCGGCCGGCAGGCTGACGGCGTCGCCGGCCTCGGTGCACCAGAAGTCGTGGCCGTCTGCGAGCCAGTCGCCGGCGAAGGGCGGCTTGAGCGCCATGTTGTAGCTGTGGGCGGCCACGCCATCGAGCGCGGACCATAGAGCCGGTTCGTTGCGCAACGCGTCGACATAGTCGTCGCAGGTGCCGTCGACGCTGGCGTTCTCGGGCGCGATGAGCCGGATCGCGTTGTAGGGCGCACCGGCGTCCTGCAGGCC
>JBEPXK010000187.1:0-7337 GCA_041641915.1 Planctomycetota bacterium | reverse complement strand
CGACGAACCCCGCGCGGCGGAGTTCCGCGCGCTCGCCGCCCAGGGCTGGCGGGCCGTGCTCAGCGCCACCGCGCAACTCGATCCCAAGGAGCCGCTCATGGCCGCCACCACGCTCGCCGAACGCCAGGCCGAAGCCGCCGCCATCATCCGCAAGGGAGGCATCCACCTCCGCGACGACGAGGTCGAAGCGATCGAGATCGCCGATTTCGGCCTCGGCCGTTACCACGAGATCGGCCTCGCGATCCTGGTCTACGTCAACACCGAGCGCTGCTGCGCCAAGGAACTGGCGATGACCCCGGGCATGGTCTGCCCCGAACACACCCATCCGCCGATCGCCGGCGAGCCGGGCAAGGAGGAGACCTTCCGCGTGCGCGCTGGCGAGTGCTTCCTGTTCCTGCCCGGTGACGATACGCCCGCGGCCAGGCAGGAGGCCTTGCGCCATCTGCCGGCCGACAAGCGCGATACCGTGAGCGTGTTCCGCTGCCTGCACCTGCGCCAGGGCCAACAGGCCACCCTGCCGCCGGACACCCTGCACTGGTTCGTCGCCGGCCCCGACGGCGCGGTGATCAGCGAGTTCTCGACCGCCAGCCGCGACGAGGCCGACATCTTCACCGACCCGGAGATCCAGCGCGTGCCGACCGACGGCCCGCACGCGGGCTGACCGCTCGCGCCCGCCGGTCGCGATTCACCGCAAACGCTCGATCAACACCGCCGCGAGCGCCGCTGCGGCCGGGCCCAGGAGCCCGCCATCGGCGGCGCGCGCGTCAGGGCCGTGTCGGCGAGCGAGGGTCTCCAGATCCACGATCCGCCAGCCGTGCGCGGCGGCCTGGGTGCGCAGCCGCGAGCGGCGACGCTCCGCGACACCGCGCACGGCCGGATCACGCGGCAGCGCCGGCAGGAGCAACAGCAATTCGGGCTCGACGCCCAAGGCGGTGAACCGGGCCGCGATCACCTCGAGCAGGCGTTCCTCCTCGCCGGTCCACTCGCCGGTGGCGACCGCGCCGTTGCCGGGGTACCAGCAGAAGGTCCGCGGCGGACGCTCGCCGGCGGCGGTGAGCGCGGCGATCAGATGCACCGGATCGCTCCAGCCCGGCTCACCAGCGTGCACCCGGACCCCCGCGGCGGCCACCGGCGCGGCCCAGGGTCGCCCGGCGCTGGGCCCGGCGATCATCGCCGGGCCACCGGGGCGCGGCAGATCGGGGCGCAGCACGCCCCAGTCGCGGTCACGGTCGGGATCGTGGCGTTGCGCGACCAGCACCACCGCGGCGCCGTCGGCGTCGACCGGCACCCCGTCGCGCACCCCGACCACCGGCCAGGGACCGCCCTGGGGGTGCAGCGCCAGGGCCAGGTGCCGCACCGCGCCGGCGATGAACACCGGCAGGCGGTGCGGACCCGGGTCGGTGGGCAACGGCAGCCAGGCCAGGGCACGACCGTCGTCCTGCAGGTCGAACAACTGCTGGCTCGCCGGGGTCCACCCGGCGCAGGCGAGCCCGTCGAGCCGGTCGGCCGGCTGACCGACGGCGAACTGGCGCGCGCCCTCGTCGGCGTAGATGCTGATCGGCAGGGCGGCGGCGAACAGGCCCTCCTGCCAGCCCTGGCCGCGCACAGCCGCGAGCACCGCCGCCGGATCCTCGCCGCCGACGACCTCCCAGCCCTGGCCGAAGGCGCTGCGGCGCAACAGGGCGCGGCGCCGGCTCGCCAGCTCCTGCAGCGCGGCCCCCTCCGGCCACGGCGGCAGCACCAGCATCAGACGCGAGCCCGGCGCGCGGTTGTCGCGCCGGTAGCGCAGCACGCCGAGCAGGCGTTCCTCCTGCTCGCTCCAGCGCCCGGCGAGCAGCGCGGCGTTGCCCGGCGCCCAGCAGACCACGCGCGGCGGGGTGTCGGGCCAGGCCTGCTCGCGCATCGCCGCACCCCGGGTGCGGATCACCGCGAACTCGTCGCCGGCACGGCGTTCCAGCTCCGCGACCACCGGCGCATCGCCGAGCACCAGCGGCGGCCCGGGCGCCGGCGTGAAGGCGGCGGGATCGGGCAGTCGTCGCTGCGCGCCACGCGGGGCCATCAACACCACCGGCCGCCCCTGCGCGTCCACCGGCAGTCCATCGCGCTGTGCGACGATCGGGTACCCCCGGCGCAGATCGGCCACGTGCAGTGCGACCGCATCGGGCCCGGCCGGGCCGGTCCAGCTGATGCGGCTGATGCCGGGCTCAATGTTCAACGGTAGCCAGGCCTGGCAGGTGCTGCCGTCGGCAGCGAGGTTGAAATGCGCCGGGCTGACGTCCGCGCCGGTGATCGTCACGCCGCCGGCGCGCAGCCGGCCCTCCTGCACGAAGCGCAGATACCAGCGCTCGCCAGCGTAGACGATGCCCGGGATCCGGTCCAGGCGGCAGGTGAACAACGCCGCCGGATCGCCGAGCGCCCGCCGCAATACGGTGGCCATCCGCGCCTGGGCCTCGCGGCAGGGATAGCGGGTGTAGGCCCCGGGAGCAAAGCGGTTGGCCGTCTCCGGTCCACCGATGCCATCGGCGAGATCGATCACCTCCCAGCCGAGGTAGAAGGCGCGGGTTGCCAGGAAGGCACGCCGCTCGCGCGCCAGCTCGCGCAGATCGGCATCGACCGGCAGCGGCGGCAGGGCGAGCAACAGCCGCGGACGCTCGCCGAGCGCGTGACAGCGCGCCGGGAGCACCGCGAGCAACCGGTCCTCGTCGTGGTTCCAGGTCCCGTGGTGCAGCGGCGCGTTGCCGGGGCTCCACACGATCGCCCGCGGCAGCGGCCGCGCGAGCCCGGCGAGCACGACCAGGCTGTCATGATGTGGTCTGCGCGCGTCGACCACCGGTGCCCGCTGGCCTGGCACGCCGTTCCAGGCGTCGGCGCCGAGGCTCGGGAGCGGGTCGCCGAGCAACAGCGCCTCGCCGCTGGCCGGCGGCAATTCCCACCAACCCGCCGGCAGGCGCTGATCGCCAACCGGCGGGTCGTGCTGCACCAACACCACCGGGGTGCCGTCGGGATCGACCGGATGCTCGTGCTCCAGGCCGGCGAGCGGCCAGGCAGCGCTGGCGTCGACCAGCCGCAACGGCAGGCGCAGCACCGTTTCGCCGAGCTCGAGCCGCAGCACCTTCATGCCGGTACCACGCGGCAGGTGGACCAGACCGCTGACCTGCTGTTCGTCGGGGTCGTCGGGCAGGACGAAGCGCAGCCGCTCGACCTGGGAGAACCATCCGACACTGCCTGGATCGCCGGGCTTCCATCCCAGCGCACGCTGACCGGCGGCGGACCGGGGCACGGGGATGGTGAAGGCGATGCTGCGCCGCTCGCCGGCGAAGCGCACCGCCGGCCAGTGGGTGATGCGCGGGGCCGGCCAGATGCGCTTGCCTGGGTAGAGCGCGGGATCCGCCGGGCTCGGCGGTGGCTCCATCCCCTCGCGGAAGGGCGCCGGAGGAACGAAGCCGGTGTCCTCGGACGCGCCGGCGTCGGCGGAGGATGCGAACAGAAGCGCGACGAGCACGATCGCGAACGCCATGGACCCTCCCGGAGCAGGGCGCCGCGCCGACGGGCACGGCGCGACCCCGGGCGATTCTACCGCGATGCGGGGCACACGTTGGCCGCCGCACCGCCACCGCTGGGACGCCCGGCTCACGCGCTGCTGACCAGGCCGTCCTGCACCAGCAACGCGTGGCTGTCCGGATCGCGACCACGGAAGCGGCGGAAGACCTCGGCCGGATGCACGCTGCCGCCGAGACCGAGCACGGTGTCGCGGAAGCGGCGCCCGGTTGCGGCGAGCGCCTGCTCGTCTTCCAACCCCGCCTCGATGAAGGCGGCGAAATCGTCGGCAGCGAGGACCTCTGACCACTTGTAGCTGTAATATCCGCTGGCGTAACCGCCGGCAAAGATGTGGCGGAAGGCGCAGAGGAAGCGGTCCTCGCCGAGGACCGGATCGACCAGCACGGTTTGCGCCAGCCGGTGCTGGCAGTCGAGCGGGCTCTGATCGCCAGCGGGGTCGAAGCGCGCGTGCAGCTCCATGTCCAGCATCGCGAAGTAGACCTGCCGCAGGGTCGCATACCCGGTGCGGAAGGTCCGGGTGGCGAGCAGGCTGGCCAGCTTGTCCTCCGGCAGGGGCTCGCCGTTACGGTAGTGGCGCGCGATCCGGCGCAGGGTCGGCGGGTGGTAGCACCATTTCTCGAGGAAGTGGCTCGGTTGTTCGACCGCGTCCCACTCGATGCCGTTGATCCCCGCGACCCGCGACTCGCTCACCGCGGTGAGCATGTGCTGCGCCGCGTGGCCGAACTCGTGGAACAGGGTCTCGAGCTCGCGGAAGCTCATCAGACTGGGCGTCTCGCCGACCGGCTGGCTCTGGTTGCAGTTGATGTAGGCCACCGGCAGGCGCGGCCCGCCACCGGGGCCGAGATGGTCGGAGCGGTTGACCAGCTCGTCCATCCACGCGCCGCCGCGCTTCTCGGCCGGCCGGCTGTAGGCGTCGAGATAGAAGCCGGCGATTTCCTCCAGGCTCGTGGCGTCGTGGACGCGATAATAGCGCACGTCCTCGTGCCACACCGGCACCGTCCCCGCCGGGGCCTCGGCGATCTGGATCCCGAACAGCCGCCCGACCAGATCGAACAGGCCTTCCAATGCACGGTCGAGCGGGAAGAACGGCCGCAGCTCCTCGTCGCTGAGCGTGAAGCGCCGCTCGCGTTCGCGCTCGGCCCAGAAGGCCATGTCCCAGGGCCGCAGGTCGCCGGCCTCCGGCGCGCCGCTCTGCGCGGCCAGCCGCTCGAGCGCGGTACGTTCGCCTTCGGCGACGGGGCGGGCGGCCTCGCGCAGGCCGGCGAGCAGCTCGTCGACCGCGGCCACGCTGCCGGCCATCTTGCGCGCCAACGCGACCTCGGCCCAGCACGAACGCCCCAGCAGTGCCGCCTGTTCGCGGCGCAGGCCGAGGATCTCGTCGAGCAGCGGGGTGTTGTCGTAGGCGCCGCTCGAGGCGCGGGTGATGTAGGCCCGGTAGACCTGCTCGCGCAGCGCGCGATCGCGGCAGTGCTGCAGGAAGGGCACGAAGCTCGGCGCATCGAGGGTGATCACCCAGGGCCCGGCGGCGGCGGTCGCCTGCGGCTCGTCGCGTTCGCGCGCGGCGGCGGCGGCGAGCTCGAGCAGGTTCTGCGGCAGGCCCGCGACCGCCGCGGCGTTATCGATGCGCAGGGTCCAGGCGCGGGTCGCATCGAGGACGTGGTCGGAGAAGGTCGTCGCCAGCGCGGCCAGACGTTGACTGTTCGCGGCGAAGCGCGCACGCGCATCCGGGTCGAGCGCGACGCCGGAGAGCTCGGCGTCGCGGATGCTCGCATCGAGGATGCGCGAGCGCGCCGGGCTCAGCTTCCCGGCGGAGGTCTCGCGGATCCGACGGTAGGACTCGTAGAGCGCCCGGCTCTGCAGCACCCGGTTGGAGAATGCGACCACCCGCGCCTGACCGGCGGCGTAGGGCTCGCGCAGCTCCGGGCTGTTGCGCACGTTGTTGAGCGTGCTGACCACGCCCCAGATCCGCTCCAGCCGATCCATCACCACTTCGAGCGGGCGCATGACCGTCTCCCAGCTGGGATCGGCCACGGCCTCGATCGCCGCCACCTCGCCTTCGCACCAGTCGAGCAGTTCGTCCATCGCCGGCGCGATGTGCGCCGGGGTGATGGCCGGGAAGTCGGGGTAGAGGGTCCAGGCGAGCAGCGGATTGTCGGGCATGGGTGGTTCCAACGCGGGTAGGGGTGGTCTGCCCCGAGCCAATCGAGCGGGCGCGCCAGGGCAACCGATCACCGCGAACGCCGCCGAGACGGTCTTGCCGGCCGGCTGCCTCCGGCGAGGATCGGGCCATGGCCAGCATCTTCAGCAAGATCATCGCCGGGGAGATCCCTGGCAGTTTCGTGTTCCGCGACGACCTGTGGGTCGGTCTGCTCGACCTGTTCCCGGTGGCGCCGGGGCACCTGCTGCTGATCCCGACCCAGGAGCGGGCCCTGCTGGGCGAGCTCGACGAGCCGACCCTCGCGGCGATGGGCCCGCGCATCGAGCGGGCCAGCCGCTGCCTGCGCAGCGCGCTCGACTGCGCGGGGATCAGCGTGCTGGTCCGCGATGGCGCGGCCGCCGGTCAGGAGGTGGCCCACGTCCACGTCCATCTGATCCCGCGCGCGAGCGGCGACGATCCGCACCGCTTCACCTCCGGACGGTACGCGCCAGACGACGCCGCGGCCAAGGCGGCGATGAAGCAGATGGCCGCGCGTCTCGCCGCGGCCTGGGAGCGGAGCTGAGGCGATGGCCGACGCGAGCGAGCCCTACGCGAGCTGGGACCTCGGGCGCTTCCAGGGCCGCATCGCCGCGACCTTCGGCGCCAAGGACCGCGAACGGGGCATCCCAGGCACCTTCATGTACCTGATGGAGGAAATCGGCGAACTGGCCGAAGCGCTGCGCGAACCCGAACGCCACGACCTGCCCGGTGAATTCGCCGACTGCCTCGCCTGGCTGGTCTCGCTCGCCGACCTCGCCGGGGTCGACCTGGGCGCGGTGACCCAGGCCAAGTACGCCGCGCGCTGCCCCACCTGTCGCGCCACCCCCTGCAGCTGCATCAGCAAGCCGTGAGCGGCCGGTCCGACCCCGCCCCGCGCGCCGGCCACGCCGGCCGCCTGCTCGCCGCGATCCTGCCGTGGATGCGCGTCCTGCCCGCCGGCTTCGCCTGGTGGCTGGGCGGGCGGCTCGGCCACAGCTACGCCCACAGCGGCAGCCGCGACAACCGCCGCTGCCGCGAACACCTCGCCCGGGCCTTCCCCGGCTGGGACCGACACGCGGTCGAACGTTGCGCCCGGCGTTGCTTCCGTCACTTCGGCCGCATGGCCCTGTGGAGCCTGAGCACCCTCCACCGCGACCCGCGCCGGTTGCGCCGCGGCATGGGGCTCGAAGGCGCCGAGCACCTGCGCGCGGCCGCACGCGCCTGCCGCGCCGGCCTCGGTCCGGTCAGCTGCTCGGGCCATTTTGGCAACTGGGAGGTCCTCGCCCGGGTCATGGGCACCCTGCTCCCGGTCACCGTGCTCGGCAAACGCCAACGCGATGCGGGCATCGACCGGTTGATCCAGCGCATGCGCACCGAGCACGGCAACCGCCAGATCTACCAGCACGAGGGCCTCGGCCCCTGCGTGCGCACGGTGCGCGCCGGCCGGGTGCTCGCCACCCTGCCCGACCAGGACGTGCCCCGGCTCCAGGGCTGCTTCGTGCCCTGGTTCGGCCATCCGGCCTACACCCCGATCGGTCCGGCCGCGGTGGCACAGATGACCGGCGCCCCGCTCCAACTGGCCTTCTGCTTCGCCGTCGGTCGC
>JBEPXK010000186.1:0-7372 GCA_041641915.1 Planctomycetota bacterium | reverse complement strand
GGTCGACGATATCGGTGAGGTCGGCGGCGACGAGCCCCCGAGCGGCATCACCTGGGACGAGACCAACGAGCAGTTCGCCGTCTACAGCGGTATCGGCCCCGACCTGCCCGCGGTACAGGTCACCTGGCATGGCGCCATGGGCTACTGCCGCATCCTGAACAAGGCTCTGGGCAAGGGCAACGGCGTGGTAATCGATTTCGATGCTGAACCACAGAAGTGGGAGATCCGCGTCGATTCAACCGGTTACCGCCTGCCCACCGAGGCCGAGTGGGAATGTGCCGCCATGGGTCAGGATCCGCACGGCAGTGGTGGTGGCAGCGCGCGCCTGTTTCCCACCGGTAGCGATGTTCCCGCCGCGGGCGAGGTCAACTACTGCTACTACGAGGGCGATGTCTGGCTCAAGACCCCCGCCGCCTGCGCCAACGGCTTGAGCAACATGGCCGGCAACGTCTGGGAATGGTGCTACGACTGGTACGGGATCTACCCCGCCAAGCACGTCAACGGCGCCGCCGATCCCGACGGATTGGTCCTCGGGCCGACCTACGGCTATCGCCGCGTGCTGCGCGGCGGCAGCTTCAAGCGCCGCGCCTGGGACATCCGCTGCAAGGCACGCCACAGCGCCCAGCCGGAGGTCAGCACCGAATCGATCGGCTTCCGCGTGGCGGTGGGGCAGTAGCGCTGTCAGTGGTTGAGGGCCCTGGCCGCTGGCTCGCCGTCCGGATGCGGAGGTCAACGCCGTCCGTGGTGTCTACCGGCTGCTCAACCTACCATGTGGACACCCGACCAGCGACCAGCGACCAGCGAGTAGCGAGTTTCGAGTAGCGAGTTTCGAGTAGCGACTGGCGACTGGCGAGCCCGCAACCCGCAACCCGCAACCAACAGCCAGGCAGCATCACGCCCCGACCTGCCAGCCGAGCAAGGAAGCGATCGGTCGGTCAGCCCATCTGAGCGACCCCATCCACAGCCAGTGCCAGGCGCGCGTCGCATACACCGCCCACCTGAAACGACAGCGAACCGGTTCGCGTTGCGAACGGAGAGCCTGTCACTGAGCGATCCCAAGCGAACCGCGCAGGCGCTCGACAGCAAGCACGCGGTCGAGCGCGCAGACGCCGGCCGCTGGGACCCCTCCGGTTGCCAGGGTGGTGCGCCCGCCAGCGTCGCGCCCTTGTCCATCCGCCGCATCCGGGTAGACCCGGACCGGCCGCCGGGCGGTCGGGAGGATGTTGCCATGCAGCTGATGTGCGATTGCGTCGCGGTGTTGGGATCGCGTCACGGGATCCTGTTCGATCCGACCGCGCGCGAGTGCCGTTTGCTGCGCTTCGATCGCTTCACACGCATGCCGCGTTTCGGTCTGCGCGCGGGGGTGGTGATCGCGGGCGAGGAGTTCGTGTTTCCGCTCGCCGGCCCCGAGGCCGGCGGGTCCGACTTCGACTTCGTCGATCAACGCAGCACCCCGACCACGGTCCGTTTCATCGGCATGCACGCGGCCTCGTGCTGCCGGGTGGAGCTGATCGCAACCACGCCGTTCCGGCCGCGCGATGCGGATTTCAGCACCGTACCGGTGATCGGCCTCAGTCTGCGGGTGGGCCGGATCCCCGGCATCTTCCGCTGGAAGCGGCGTAGCCTCGATCTCGAGCAGGTCGAGGCCTTCATCGAGTTGGTGCCCCCCGCCGATTGGCAGGTGGACCAGGCCGGGCCGGATGCGATCGACTGCCGTTTCAGCTCGGTGCGCGCGGCGGTCAAACAGGATTTCAGCGACGTCTGGGATACCGACGACGAGGCGGTGGCCCAGCACGATCGGCTGGTGGCGATCGACGGCGCGGCCACCGGCCGCCGGCTGTCGCAGACCGTCTGCTTCACCGCCGGGCGCGACGACGAGGAGGCCGGCCGGCTTGACGTGGCCTGGTGCACCTTCTCCGAGCCGGTGTTCGAGCTCCACGGCACCCGCCGCCCGTTCCTCTACGCCGAACGCTTCGCCGGTCTCGACGCGGTGTGCGACTGGGCCCGGGCGCATTTCGCCGAACTCACGCGCAACACGCAGGCCGTCGACGGCATCTGCACCGACCACGATCGCGGCGTGGCGGTCGACCGGATGTTGGCCTACACCCTGCACAGCTGGCTGGCCAACACCTGGTGGGTGCCGGGGTGGTTCAGCGTGTGGGAGGGCAGCTGTTATTTCCATTCCACCGTCGATGTCGAGTTCACCCAGTCGCCGTTCTACCTCGCGCTCTGGCCCGAGCTGCTCGAGCTCGAGCTCGACAACTGGCCGGATTTCTCGAATCCGGGCACCGAGCTGCTCGGCGAGGTCGGCGCGAACACCAGCTACCTCAGCCACGACACCGGCGCGCATGCCGAGGCCTCGCGGCAATATTACAGCCACGACATGGCGGTCGAGGAGACGGCCAACTACCTGATTCTCGCCTGCGCCGCCTGGGCCCGTACCGGGCGCGACCACCTGGTGCGCAAGCACGTCGCGACCCTGCGCGGCTACCTCCGCTTCCTCGTCGCCGCGGACAGCAGCGGCAATGGCGTGCCCGATCGCGGCGTGGCCAATACCATCGACGACGCCTCGCCCGCGGTGCAGTTCGGTCGCGAGCAGGTCTACCTCGCGGCGAAGACCCTCGCCGCCTTCGTCGCCGGCGAGCGGATCTTTACCCACCTTGGCGACGAGGGCATCGTCGGCCTGTGTCGCGCCCGCGCCGGGATGCTGCGCGAGGCGATCGACAGCCGCGGCTGGCTCGGCGACCACTACGCGGTGTTGCTCGAGCGCGGCGGCACCTTGATCAACCCCTGGTCCGGCCAGCAGATGGAATGCCCCGAGATCCCCGGCTGGGACGCCGCGCACATCTACACCGTCAACGGCCTGGTCCCGCTCGATATGGCCGGGATCGACGTCGGGCTCGACCCGGAACATCTGGCCACTGATCTGCGCACCGCGACCCGTCGTTGCTGCGGTACCTACGGTTGCAGTCACAGCGACTATGCGAATGAGAATATGGCCTTTCACGATTCGATGCTCGGCCTTGCCGGCGTCGCGGCCGCACCGGGCTGGACCGCGATGAACCTGCTGCGCGATGTCGGCGCTGGCTATCGCGGCATCGACCTGACGCGGATGTGCGAACGCTACTGGGACTGGCAGAGCACCACCAACACCCAGGAAGCCAAGCTGTTCTTCGAGACCTTCGGCGGCAACAACCTGTGCTTCTACCCACGCGGCGTTGCGGCCTGGGGCCTGTTCGACGCCCTCGGTGGCGTAGCGATCGACCGCCCGGCAGGGCTGGAACGCAGCGGCGCCACCGTCCCCGGCTCGTTGCGGGTGCCGCGGCTGTACGACGCCGACTGGGTCGCCGGCACCTGTCGGTCTATCGAGGCGTAGGCGAGGCGCGCCGGCGAAGCGGTGGGCACGCACGGCCGGGGTTGGGCGCGGGTGCGGCGGCCTCCCGACTCAGGGCTGCTGGCGCTGAGCGCACTTCCAGACGGCGCGCCATCGATCCCTGGCCCTGGCTGTCGGTCGCAGGTCGGCACCGATGCGACCGGCCGCCTCTGGGGCGCCGAGCATGTCATCGTGGCCAGCCTGGCAGCGTGAATGTCCCAGAAAGACGCGATACGAACGGGCTGCGCCTTGCCTGATGCCGCGTCTTCAGCAGTGCCGGGCCGGTGATTCGACGACCTTTTACAGAATATGCACTTGGCAACCCGCCATCCGGCCTATAGTCCCCGTGGCCATATGCCGGCCCACATCGCCACGCCGACCGCGGCTAGCGAGAGCCGGTGCTTTGCAGAGAGGGAGGGTCCATGACAGACCGCGCGACGCTGATCATCGACGGGAAAGAGTATCATTTCCCCATCATCACCGGGAGCGAAGGCGAACGTGGCATCGATATCACCCGGCTGCGGGCGCAGACCGGTTGTGTCACCCTCGACCCGGGCCTGGGCAACACCGGCGCCTGTACCTCAGAGGTCACCTACATCGACGGCGAGAACGGCATCCTCCGCTATCGCGGCATCCCCATCGAGCAGTTCGCCAAGGGGCCGAACTTCATCGAGGTCGCCTGGCTGCTGATCTTCGGCAAGCTGCCCACCCCCGACGAGTACGAAGGCTTCTCGTGGCGCCTGACCAACAGCGCCCATCTGCACGAGGGCATGCGCCACGTCTACCAGGCCTTCCCGCCGAACGCGCCGCCGATGGCCGCGCTCTCGGCGATGTTCAACGTGCTCTCATGCTACCATCCGGATATCATGGGGCTCGAAGACGACGAGGTCTTCAGCGAGGCCGCGGCCCGGCTGATCAGCAAGGTCCGGACCATCGCCGCCTACATCTACCGCTTCCAGCTCGGCCTGCCGGTGATGTACCCCGATCCCGATCTGAGCTACTGCGCCAACCTGCTGCACATGATGTTCTCGTGGCCGGGCAAGTCGTATCCGATCGACGACGAGGTCATCGAGGCGCTCAACCTGATCTTCATCCTCCACGCCGACCACGAGCAGAACTGCTCGACCAGTACGGTGCGCGTGGTCGGTTCGAGCCAGGCCAATCTGTTCACCTCGCTCGCCGCCGGCGTCAGCGCATTGTGGGGCCCGCTGCACGGCGGCGCCAACGTCGCGGTGATGGACATGCTCGAAGGCATCCGCGTCGGCGGGCTCTCGATCGAGCAGTGCGTCGAGAAGGCCAAAGACAAGAGCGACCCCTTCCGCCTGATGGGCTTCGGTCACCGGGTCTACAAGAATTACGACCCGCGCGCCAAGGTGCTGCGCAACGTGTGCAACCGCCTGCTGGCCAAGCTGAAGATCAGCGACCCGCTGCTCGACATCGCCCGCAAGCTCGAAGACGTGGCGCTCGAGGACAGCTACTTCGTCGACCGTGGCCTGTATCCCAACGTGGATTTCTACAGCGGCATCATCATGCGCGCCCTGGGCATCCCGACGAACATGTTCACGGTGATGTTCGCCATCGGCCGGCTGCCCGGCTGGATCGCGCACTGGCGCGAGCAGCATCTGCGCAAGGGGCGGATCTTCCGCCCGCGCCAGGTCTACACCGGCCCGCGGGAAACGCCTTACGAGGCCCCTGCCGAGCGCAGCGGTTTCCACGAGGCGCTGGGCTGAGTGGATCGGTCGAGCGGAGCGAGCGGTGACGCCGCGAGCATGGCCCAGGCCCTGCTCGCGGCCGGCGAGCTGGCGATCACCACCCACGTCAACCCGGATGCCGACGGCATCGGTTCGGCGTTGGCGCTGGCGCATGCCCTGCGCCGCCGCGGCCTGCGCCCGCTGCTGTACAGCGCCGATCCGGTGCCGCGCAGCTGTCAGTTCATGCCCGGGGTCGAGGGGATCGTCCAGGTCGCGGATGCCGCCGCGGCGCGCGCGTTACCGCCGGTCGAGACCCTGGTTGCGGTCGATTGCGGCGCCGCCGATCGCATCGGAGACGTGGCCGAACTGCGACACTCGCGGGTGCTGGTCATCGACCATCACGTCGGGCGTGGCGATTTCGGCGATCATCGCCTGGTCCGGCCGCGCAGCGAATGTACCGCACGGTTGATCGACGAGGTCGTCGCCGCGCTCGAGCTGCCGCGCGATGCGACGCACGCCACCTGTTGTTTCGCCGGCCTGGTGTTCGACACCGGTCGTTTCATGCACGCCAACACCGGCCCTGAGACCTTCCGCCTCGCGGCCGCACTCGCCGACACCGGGATCGACATCGGTGCGATCAACCGCGCCCTGAGCTACACTCGCTGTCCCGATGATCTTGCGCGCGAGGCGTTGGCCATCGAGCGCCTGCGCGTGGATGCAGACGAACCGCGTCTGGCCGGGATCGCGCTCGACGCCGCTGCGCTCGAGCGCGTGGGCCGGCCCGACGACTGGGGTGAGACGATCGAGATCCCACGCAGCCTCGCCGGCGTTGAGATCGCCTATCTCATGCGCGAAGCGCCGGACCGCGCCAGCGTCCGTTGCAGCCTGCGCTGCAATCCGCCCTGGGTCGTGCGCCCGGTCGCCGAGCACTTCGGCGGCGGTGGCCATGACTGTGCCGCCGGCTGCACCATCGAGGGTGATCTGGACCGGGCCCGCGAACACCTGTTGCCGGCCCTGCGCGCGGCTTTCGGGTCGGGCTGAGCCCAGCTCAGGCCCGTCGTGTCCCCACCGGGTCCCGCTCTGGCCGCGCGCCGCCGCTGGTCTTCCACCCCTACGCCTTACGCTGCCGGTCATGGATTGCTTCGCTCTCGACCGCGAGCAGTGGCGGGCTTGGGCCGCCGCGCGGGGGCTGCCGGCCTTCCGGGGCCAGCAGATCCACGCCGCGGTCCAATCGGGTCGGGCGCGGCGTTTCGCTGACGTCCGCTCGCTGCCCGCCACCCTGCGGGCCGCGCTCGATGACGAGCTGGTGCTCGCGCCAGCCGACGAGGCGCTGCGTCGCGAGAGCCGTGACGGGACGATCAAATCCCTGCTACGTCTGCACGATGGCGAGCGCGTCGAATGCGTCGCGATTCCCACCGCCGAGCGGCATACCGTGTGTGTATCGACCCAGGCCGGTTGCGCGATCGGCTGTAGCTTCTGCGCCTCCGGCGCCGGTGGACTGCGTCGTGACCTCAGCGCCGGCGAGATGGTCTTCCAGGTGCTGCACCACCAGCGTCGGCGACCGGTGACCAACGTGGTGTTCATGGGCTCGGGCGAGCCCTTCCTCAATTACGATGCCCTGCTGCGGTGTATCGCGGTACTTGGGGATTCGGCCGGACTGGGCCTGGGGCGGCGCCGGCTGACGGTGAGCACGGTCGGGGTCAGAGATCGTATCCGTGCCTTCGCGCACGATGAGCCCCAGGTCAACCTGGCCGTGAGTCTGCACGCGGTCGACGACGCCACACGCACGGCGCTGATCCCGGCCAACCGTCGCTGGCCTCTGGCGGCGATCCGCTCCGCGCTGCGCGACTACAGCAAGGTGAGCGGCCGGCGGGTCACGCTCGAATACTGCCTGATCGCCGGCGTGAACACCGCGCCGGAGCAGGCCGCGGCGCTGGCCCGCTGGGCACGTTCGCTCGGGGCGTTGATCAACCTTATCCGCTACAACGCCGGAGGCGCTGGCGGACACCGGGCGCCCGATGACGCCACGGTCGCCGCCTTCGTCGAGGCGGTCGAGGCGGCCGGCGGGAAGGCGACGCTGCGCGCTTCGCGCGGGGCCGATATCGCGGGCGCCTGCGGGGAGCTCAGCGGCGGGTGAGCTGGTGCTGGGCATAGGGGTGGTTGAGGGTCGCTGGTGGCGGGTCGCTGATCGCTTCTCGCTTTTCGCTGGTCGCTTTTCGCTTCTCGCTTCTCGCTGATCGCTTCTCGCTTTTCGCTGGTCGCTTTTCGCTTCTCGCTTCTCGCTTCTCGCTTCTCGCTTCTCGCTTCT
>JBEPXK010000185.1:0-7399 GCA_041641915.1 Planctomycetota bacterium | reverse complement strand
GTACACCCTGGCCGATGCCACCACGCTGACCTACGATGCCAGCGTCGACAGCTATCAGGATCGGGCTGAACGCGCTCGGGTGATCGCCGCCGCCTGCGCCTTGGCGTACATCCTCGATCCCACCAACGCTGCCGATTACGTGGCACGTGTCGAAAGCGAACTCCACCAGGGCCTGGACGACCTGCGAACAGAGAAGGAAGCGAGGCAGGCGAAGGAGTGGGCCTACAATGTCATGCCGGCCGGTGCCGCCTTCGTGTCCTATCTCTGCCTCGACATCATGTACAACGATCTTGACCCCACCAAGCGGGCGGAGATGGAAGACGATTGCGACTACATTGCCGACAACCATCGCGACCACACCTGGGATGCGAGTTGGCACGGCATCGCTGGCACCAAGGATCTCTACCATGGCGACCTGGCCGCGTTTCGCAGCCATGCTGAGGACTACCTGGCCTATCTGCGGAAAGAGACTACGACCGATGGGGTCTTCGTCCAAGGCTGCGGCTATACCCGCAGCCGTCTGACGCACGAGAAGCGGATGCAGAAACACGTCTTCATGGACCTCTGCGTGCGCCATGATTTCCACGATTTCTATGGTGACCCGCTGTTTCAGAAACTCTACGAATGGGCCTATGGCTACAACCTGACGCCATTCCGGCGAGCCTGGACCTTCGGCGATGCCAAGACCAGCAAGCGCCATACCTGGAACCTCGGTGCCCTGAAGGTCCATCGCTTCTCGGACCGCGCGGCACGCTACGTCCGCTGGGCCTGTGGCCCATGGGCGCCGGAAGATGATGAAGAGCGTCGCCGACTGGTGCACTTCATCCTCGGCGATCGCGAGCCGGCGGTCGAAGCGCTGCAACCGGTAAGCCGGGTGTTCGATGACGGCGGCGCCTGGTTCTACGAGGAGCGCGACGATCCGCATGCCCTGGCGATCGCCATGTGGAACGCCACCAAATCCGAGGACCACAGTCACAAGGACACCAACGCCATCGATTTCGCGGCCTACGGCGCCCACGTCCTGCGCAACAGCAGCTATAGCGGTTGGGACAGCGGCGATTGGCGCTGGATCCACGACCGGGCCGAGTCGGGCAACACCGTCTTGATCGACGGCCAGGACCATCGCCGCAAATATGGCGCCGGTATCATCGAAGGGCTGACTGGGGGCGCGATCGATTACGCCCGTGGTGATAGCGGGCCGGCATTACGCGGTGGTCGCCATTTCCGTAATCTCTTCTTCATCCATCCCGATCCGTCGGCGAATCTTCCTGGCTATGCCATCCTCGTCGACCGCATCGAGGCCGACGATGCTGCCGACACGGCCAGCATCGTGCTGCACCCCAATAGCGAGTCCGAGCCGGAGGTGCTCGCCGAGCGCCGTCATTATCGGCTCGGCCATACCGGCCAGAACTGGGTCGAGCACAGCGCCGGCCTCGACGTCTTCTACGCCAGTCAGCCGGAGACGGTCACAGTGAAGACCGGCTTTCTCGCAGGTAAGGGAGCGGACGAAATGGCCAACGCGCGTTACCTTTCTGCCAGGTATCCGACCAACGATATCGGTGTCGCCGTACTCGCCACGGTCCTCTTCCCACACGACGACGATCATCCCAGCCGCCCGATGACCGCGTTTGTCCCGACGGGGGCAACCGGTGGTGCTCGGGTCGCACTCTCCGAGGAAGTCATCGACACCGTTCTCTGCAGCGACGGCAGTGACCAGTTGATGACCGAGGACGGCCTGTCCTTTCAGGCCGAGGCAACCCTCTATCGTCATCGCGGTCCGGTTCTGCGGCACTATCTGGTCTGCCGGGGGAAGCATTTCGATGACGGCGGTGTCCGGCGGCGGGGGTTCAGCTGCGAGCAGCCGATCAGCCTCTGGGCGGCAGACAGCGGCGCGATCGTCACCCTGGCGGCGGAGACGTCGATCACCTGGTACCTGCCTGGTATCAGCGCGGTGCAATTGGACGGGAACGACCTCCCTGTCCAGGAACAGGGCGACGGCTACCTCTGCGTTCGCGTACCGGCCGGCCAGCATCGGTTGGAATTCATCAACGTCACCCGCCGCATCGATGTGCTCAATCACGGCGGCGCCTGGCTCTGGCACATCGATCCCCCCGATGCCCTCGAACGCCTGCAACCGGACCGGAGCCGCTTCGACGACCTGCGGCCGACCAGCGACTATACGTTGCAGGCGATGTCGGCAGCGGACTCTTGAAACGGAAGCGAATCTGAGGCTTCCCTCAGAGGGGGCGCTGCCCCCTCGGCGGCGCGCTGACGCGCGCAAGGCTGGGATCGGTTTGGTAGCCTTTCCCGGAGCTCTGAGGGTCCCGTCGAATCTGAGCGAAAGCGCTTTTCGCGGCAGAAGGAAATGCCCTGGAATGAGGCCGTCGGGTTTCGATCCAGGCGGGGTCACCCTTCGCCTTCCAGCCCGCGGTCCAGGACAGACATGGACTCAGCTCGTTGACCGCCGGCACAGGGCCTGCGTGGCCAGCTACCCCCGCCACGCCGACGGCCGTCGGCCGGTGTGGGCCAGCACCAGATCGCTGAGGCGGGCGGCCGAATGCATGCCGCAACGCGTGGCGATGGCGTGCAGGGGCAGTCGGCTGGCCTGGATGAGGTGCAGCGCCGTCTCGACGCGTAGGCGTTGCAGGTAGTGCTTCGGCGGGCAGCCGGTGGCGGCCTGGAAGCGACGGGAGAAGTGGAAGCGGCTGAGACCGACCACCTCAGCCATCTCCTGCACCGTCAGGCGTCGGTGGAGGTCGGCGCGCATCAGCTGGATGGCGCGTTCGACCAGATCGTCGGCCAGGGTTGTCGCCGCGGCGAGCAGGTCGATTTCGTGCAGCAGGGCGGTCAGCAGACCGGCGAGCATGTGGTGGGTGGCCGGGTCCGCGGTCGGCCAACGGTCGAACATCCACAGCATGGTCGCCAGGATGCGCCCCTGGCGGTCGTGGACCCGGCGTGGGCCGGTCAGCGGCGGGGGCTGCTGCAGCCAGTTGACGATCAGGAAGTGCGACTCCTGCCGCGGGTCGAGACGGACGTCGTGTTCGGTTCCGGCCGGATAGCAGAAGACCTCCCCTGGTCCGCCCTGCCACTCGCCGGCCTGCGTGCTGACCGCATAGCTGCCCTGGGTGACGCAGAGCAGTTCATGGTGCTCGTGCACGTCCCGGCGTCCGGTCTGGAAGGCACCGTGGCGGAGCGACTGCACGGCGATGATCCGCGGTGATCTTTGGATGGCCACGCGACCAGTCTACGCACATAGAGGCCCGCAAAAGCACAAAGACGGCGGGAATGACCGCCGGGCTGACCGGTATCGCTTGCATAGGAAATCCGATCCGACCGACGGAGGAGCTGATATGGCGCGTTGCTGCATCTTGACCCTGATCACCCTCGCTGGCCTGGCGGCCGCTGACGCCCCGCCGCTCGGCCACAAGGACTTCTACCCGACTGCCGAGCGCCCGGTGGGCTTCCGCGGCGACGGCAACGGCCACTTCCCCGGCGCTACGCCGCCGCTGCATTTCCGCGAAGGCACGCCGGCGCGCAAAGACATCCTCACCAGCGGCAAGCGGGGTCCCGAGCCGAAGGAGCACTGGGTCCTCACCGACGAGAAGGCCGTCAACCTGTGCTGGAAGACCGAGATGCCCGGCTGGGGCAACACCCAGCCGATCATCGTCGGCGATCGGGTCTACGTGAAGGCCGAGCCGCATTGGCTGGTCTGCGTCGATCTCGATGATGGCAACATCCTCTGGCAGGCGGCCAACAGCCCGATGCGCTTCGACGGCCAGAACCGGAGCGAGGAGGAGATCGCCGCCTACCAGTCGCTGTTCAACTTCGCCCGCGTCTGCCAGTCGCTCTCCTACATGATCCACTTCGACGGCCGCGGCAAGAACCGGGAGGAACGTCGCAAGAAGTGGCTCGAGGAAAACCTGGACGATGTCAAAAGTGTTTTGAGCACCTTCGAGAAGGTGAAGCCACGCGTCGCGGAACTCGCCCCGTATGCGGTAGAGGGACTGCAGGAGATCATCGACCAGCTCCAGGCGACTGTCGACAAAGGCGGGTCCCCCAATTTCAAGGGCAAGTTCAACAAGCCCCTGCAGAAGAAGTTGAAGATCCCGGTCCGCGGCGCCTGGGACGCCATGGTCGGTTGGGTCGTCTCCGCCCCGGTCAGCGACGGCGCGCATGTCTATGCGCATTTCGGCCAAGAACAGGTGGTATGTTACGACCTCGACGGCGAGCCGGTCTGGGGCCGCCTGGTGCGCGCCCACGATCTGGGACCAGACCGCGTGCGGGTACAGCATATCCCCAGTCCGTTGCTCATTGGCGATATCCTGGTGGTCCAGGCCCACGACTATCTCGCCGGGCTGGACAAGCGTACCGGCCAGACCCTCTGGGAGGCGGATGTCCGGGTCGGTGGCGGATACAACATCGGCACCCACAAGCATCTCACACTCACCGATTCCGACAGTGGCGAGGCGGTCGACATCATCGCCACCACCAACGGTGCCATCGTCCGCGCCAGTGATGGCAAGGTCCTGGCGGACCTGCCCTTCAGTCACGGCAAAGAGGGCGGCGGGCCGTCGGTCATCGGCACCGATGACGTCATCGTGTTCGAAAAATACACGGGCCCCGAGCGCAGCAAGAAGGACCCCAACTACCTGCGTGGCCGACTGGTGCTCAAGGGGGACAGCGTCGAGCTGACCGAGGTCAAGCCCTTGCAGAAGGCCAGTAGCAGTGGTGGCCCGTCGGCGACCCCCATCCTCGCCAACGGAATGATCATCACGCAGGAGCGGGCCTGGGATCTGGCGAGCGGCGAGGTCCTCTGTACCCCACCGCGCAAGAAGGGCCCAGACGAAGGCTGGGCCTCCGGCTTCATGGTCGCCGGCGGGCGGGTGGTCTGGCCGGCGGATGGTAATTTACGCGGATACAGTCGTGCGCGCACCGACAAACTGACCATGCTGGAATTCCGCCAATACGACCTGTCCGACCGGACCAGTTGGAAGCTGGTCAGCGAGGGCAACGTCCTCGGCGGTGAGAACATGCCACGCTACGCCGCCTTCGAGGAATGGCTGCCGGGTTACTATGCCCAGAAAAAGCGATGGAGCCACTATGGCATTCCTCCGCAATGGGGCTGCTACAACAGCGGTGGCATGTTCTTCCAGGGCAACCGCGCGGTGATCCGCTCCGTCTCGCACCTCTACTGCGTCGGCGAGGGGAGCTACGATGGCACCCGCGTCGAGGATCACCGCTGAAGAGCCATGCGTAAGGGAGCATCGACGATGCGCATCGACCATGCGCATCGTGCTGCCAACCCTCGTCGCCCGGCCCCTACGGCCTCGGTCGGGATTCGCGGCCTCCGGCCGCGTTTTCTGGGTCCCTCCGGGCCCGGCGTGTCGCCGGACGGTGCACACGAATACGAACCCGAGGTGATCCGGTGCGTTGACCTCCCATGCGTCTCGCGATCCTTCTCCTGCTGCTGGGCGGTCTGAGTGCTGCGACCGAGACCCGGTTGCACGAACGCGCCGTCGGTCTGGTGGCCGCGGCTCACGACGACGGTTTCGATGCGGCCCGGCTGCACATCGCCGGGCGGGTGGCGACGGATATCCCGAACGCCCTGGATATCATCTACATCCGTGGCCACATCAACTATACCGTCACCCGCTTGTGCTGGCGTGAGGACACCATCGAAGTGGTCGCCGTGGACCTGCGGCGTACCTGGGCTCATTCGCCACGCGAGGAGCGGAGCGTCGAGCGTTTCGTGGTCGCTGCCGAACACTGGGAGGACACCTGGCGGCTGATCCGGCACGTCGATGCCCTCGCACGGCGCCCCGACGCGCAGCGGGAGCGGGCAGGCGAGAAGATCGAGCGGCCGGACGGGACGGTCGTCTGGGGGAACCAGGCGTCGCATCGCGTGGCCAGCTCGAGCCACGCCCCTGCGCGTTTGCTCATGTGGCGGAGACCGGACGCTGCTGGCTGGCAGTCGTTCGCGGTGCAGCGCCGCCGGAGCTGGACCAACGAGGAGCGCGACCTCGACAACGTCAAGCTCGAGGTGATCTACGATATCGTGGACGCCGCCCTCGCGGCCGAGAACCGTACCGGCGAGATCCGACTGTCCCTCGAAGCCGCGCGCGGTCGGCCTGAGGACCGCGCGGCCTGCCTGGCGCTGGCTCGTGCCCTGCTGGCCCGGCCGGCGCGCATATCGTCCACCGGCGTCGACGCGGCATCCCATCTGCGTGGCAGCGTGGGGCTGCAGATCCAGGGCGCGCTCGGCGGCGAGGACGACGTCCCGGGCATGCGTGCCTGGGTCGCCGGTCTCGGCGCCGACGATCCGACCGGCGACAGGGGGTACTGGGCAGGCAGGCTGCGCCGCGAGGCCGCCATGGCCTGCGAACGCATCGCGTTCCGCCACCGCTGGGATTCCGACCGCGCGGCGGTCCGGATCCACGCCAACGACCACGAGACCCACTTGGGCGAGGACCAGGAGCGGTGGCTGCGCCGCCGATTCCGTAGTGAGGACCCCGCGGGGTATCGCTCCTTGCTGCTCGCCGACCTGCAGCATCCCGATGACATCGTGGTGCTCACGAGCATAGCCGAGCTCCGCCGCCACCACGATGGCGACTTCACGGCGGCGTACCGCCCGCTGCTCTCGCACGCGAGCCCACGCATCCGCCTCGATGCGGCGTTGGCCATCGCGGGCATCCGTGAGAACCACTGGACGCCGATCCTGCCCGGGGACCTGGCCAGGGTCGCTGCCGCCGACCCGCTCGTCGAGCGGTCCCTCGGGGTCATCCACGCCCTGGCCACCGACCCCGCGGTGCGGGTGGCGCCGGCCGTCTACTGGCATACAGCGGACGTGCGCGGTCGCGCCCTGCACATCATCCTCTCACCTGCGTGTCCCCCGCGCTGGCGCTGGAATGCCGCGCGGGTACGCGCCCACCTCGCCAGCGGACGCGAGACCGACGGGCGCGTCGTCTGTACGATGCTCTATCGTATCGGCATCCCCGTGGTGTCGACCGCGGCCGTGCGCGAGCCCGAGCGACCGCTCGGCGCCGACCGCACCGTTGCCCTCACAGCCTGGCGTGCGGCGCTCGCACCACCGTACACGCGCGGCACGATCCTCGCCATGGAGGAGCTCCTTGAGCTCGGTGACGAGGTCGCACGACCGACGATCCGCGCGCTGTTCGACGAACTGGAGCAGGGCTGTGCGCAGCGGCCGTCGCGATACCCGTGGTTGGGATCGTACGCCTTGCGGTCGCTGGGCGACCGTGTCGACGGGAACCGCGATAACGGTTCTTAGTGCCTCGATTGCTTGTGACAGCGACAAAAAACAACGTTTTGAAGAGGCGCTGTCACAAGCCGGCGAGGCACAGGGGTTCGGGGGACGAAGTCCCCTGATGAAAGAGGCTTC
>JBEPXK010000184.1:0-7458 GCA_041641915.1 Planctomycetota bacterium | reverse complement strand
CCGGTTGACCGCGATATGGAAGTCGCGGTTGGCGCGGGTCAGCGGCAGGCGATCGCGCAGGTGCTCGTTGAGGCGGAACACCCGACGCGAGACCGCGAGCTCGAGCCCGGTGGTGTACTCGCCGCCGACGGCGTCGCGATCGTGATCGATGATGATCGCCGGCTCGACGCCGAAACCGAACACCCGGCTGCCGGCCCGGATGGTGGCGCGACCGTTGGCCTCGTCGTCCAGGACTTGTTCATCGTCGTCGCCGATATCCTCGCCCCAGCGGTAGTCGGCCGCCAGTCGCGGATCGAACACCGCGCGACGCGCGGCCACGCGCAGGTGGCGCTCGCGGCGGCAATCCAGCGCCGCGCGCTGCAGATCGCGGTTGCGCACGATGGCCAGTTCGAGGCAGTCGCCGAGGCCGAGCCCGACCAGCTCGCGCGGCGCCGGGGCGGGTCGCACCGCGGGAACCGGGGGCGCGGCATCCTCGGCCGGATCGGTTATCGGATACAAGGGGCGCTCAGGGTCGAAGCCGGGGGGAAAACGTGCCTGCGATGCACAGGCCACGAGCCCGAGCAGCAGCGGTGGAACGAGAAACGAGCGGAGGCAGAACGAGGCGGTCGACATGGATCCCATCCAGATGACCGGTAACAATCGCGCGGCTTGCATGAAAGCAACCCGCGGCACTGTCGGCGTATGCAACGCGCACACGCTGGCACCGACGACGCGCAGCGACACAATCCCCGCGCATGAGCATGCGCCCCCTGCCCCTCGATCCCGCGACCTACCGCGAACGGCGGGCCACGGCCGCGCGCATCTGCGCCGAGCAGCACGCCGCTGGGCTCCCGCTGCTGGTGCTCGGTGTCGACGCGGCCTCGCTGCAGGCCGGGATCACCCCCATCGCCTCGCGACCGCGCCAGGACGCCTGGTTCGACTGGTTCACCGGCTGTCGTGAACCGGACGCGGCCCTGTTGATCGAGCCCGGCACGCGCGCGCGCGACACTTTGTTCCTCCCCGCGCGCGATCCCAAACGCGAAGCCTGGGAGGGCCCGCGCGCGGTGCCCGGAACGCAGGCCCAGCGCCACTTCGCCGTCGACGTCACCGCCGCGCGCGCCGAGCTCAAGCAGCGCGTACGTGACGCCGCCGAGCGCGCTGGCGGCCGGATCGCGGTCATCGCCAAGGGCCAGGGTTTCCAGTCGCGCGCCGCCTCGCTCTGGCGCAGCCGGCTGCGCGGCATCAGCGTGGTCGATGTCGGCGCACAACTGATCCCCTGCCGGATGGTCAAGACCCCGACGGAGATCGCGTTGCATCGCCGCGCGGTGCGCATCACCGCCACCGGGCTCAAAGCAGTGCTGCCGCAGATCCCCCACCTGCGACGCGAAGCCGAGGTCGCCAGCGCGCTGGTCGGACATTACCTCGCCCCCGCCAGCGACCCCCTCGCCTTTCCGCCGATCGTGGCCGCCGGAGCCAACGCCGCCACCCTGCACTACCCCCACAACGACCAGCCGCTGGTCAAACGCGGCTGCGTCCTGCTCGATACCGGCGCCAGCTGGCAGGGCTACTGCGCCGATGTCACCCGCACCGTACCGCAGCACGGCCGCTTCGACGACCCGCGACTGCGCGAGGTCTACGAGCTGGTGCTACGCTGCAACCGCCTCGGCACCCGCCACGCCCGGCCCGGCATCACGCTGCAGGAACTCGATGAGATCGCCTGGCGCCCGATCGTCGACGCCGGCTTCGCCAAGCTGCACCGTCTGAGCCATCACATCGGCCTCGATGTCCACGATGCCGCCGACCGCTCGCTGCCGCTTTCGGCCGGGATGCTGATCAGCAACGAGCCGGGTGTCTACCTGCGCGATGAGGGTATCGGCGTGCGCATCGAGGACGACCTGCTGATCACGCCCGACGGCTGCGAGGTCACCACCCGCGCGATCCCCAAGAGCGTCGCGGGGATCGAGCGACTCATGGCGGGCTGAGGGTGCTGGCCCAACGCCTCCGTCGCCGTCATCGCCACCTGCGCAAGCGCATGCGCAAGGCCGGGGTCGCCTGTTACCGCCTCTACGAGCGGGACATCTCCGACCAGCCGGCGATCGTGGACTGGTACGACGGTGACGCGGTGGTCTGGACCTTTCCCCGCACCCGCGACGAGACCCCGGCGGCCGCGCGGGCGTGGGAGGAAGCGGTCGTCGCCGCGGTCGCCGAGGGCCTCGATCTGCCGCAGGAGCGCATCCATGCCAAGCACCGCGCCCGGCAGAGCGGGACGGAACAGTACCTGCGTCTCGACCACAGCGGCCACGAGCGCCTCGTGACCGAGCAGGACCTGCGCTTCGCGGTCAACCTGGTCGACTTCCTCGATACCGGCCTGTTCCTCGACCACCGCCTCACCCGCGCCCGGGTCCGCGCCGAGGCCGCCGGCCGCGACATGCTCAACCTGTTCGGCTACACCGGCGCCTTCGCGTGCTACGCCGCCGCCGGCGGCGCGGCCTCGACCACCGGCGTGGACCTCAACGCCGGCTACTGCGACTGGGCCCGGCGCAACCTGGCGCTCAACGCGGCCGACGCCCAGCGCCACCGCGTGATCCGCGCCGACTGCCTCGCCTGGCTCGACCGGCCGCGACCGGCCTGCTTCGACCTGATCGTCTGCGACCCGCCGACCTTCAGCAATTCCAAGAAGATGCACCGCGCCTTCAGCGTCGAACGCGATCATTGCTGGATGCTGCGGCGCTGCGCCGAGTTGCTACGCCCCGACGGTTTGCTGTATTTCTCGACCAACAAGCGCGGCTTCCGGCTCGCCGCCGATGCGCTCGAACCCTTCGCCGCGGCGCAGGAGCTGACCCCGGATTCGATTCCGGAGGACTTCCGCAACCGGCGCATCCATCGCTGCTGGCGCTGCGTGCGCTGAACGGTCTCAGCCGCGCGGATCGGCGAAGTAGCGCCGCAACGCGGCGACCGTCGGCTCGTCGTGGGCGTGGCCCTCGGCGTCGAGCAGGGCGACGATCAGCCGGTCCGGGTCGGCGCGATCGCGCCAGACCCAGCTGCGGGTGATGGTATCACCCTGCTTGAACCAGGTGGTGCCGAGGCGATCGCGCGCCAGCGGCCGCCGTTGGATCACCAACAGCCAATCATCGCGGTCGAGCTGAGAAGCCGGCCTGGCGAGAACCGTGGCTCCGTCCAGATCGCGCACGAACTCGACCTCGGCGCCGAGCACCTGCTCGAGGCCAGCGACGAGGTCGTCGTAGGCGAGGGTCTCGAGCTCCTCCGTGGCCCGCCGCTGGTCGTCCGGGCGGTAACCCGGGCCGGGGCGCGGCTCGAGTGGGCCGTGCACAGCCCGTCGCTCTGCGCCGCAGCCGCCGAGCATTAACAGCGCGGCCAGCGCCCAGGGCATGCGCACCGCCGCGCGTACAAGCGCACCGCGGCACGCTGCGGCTCTCCGGCTGGCTGGATCGCTCATCGCCTCCCCCTCGTTTCCGGCTCCCGCTCCGGGAGCGAGCGACATTGGACGCGCCCGACGCGGCGATGGAAGGACCGGAGCGCCGAGCCCGGCCCCGGTGGCTCAAAGCCCGCCGGCCGTTACTCCCGCGTCTCCAACACGATCGAGGCCATGTTCACCCGATAACCGGCCGCGGTCGGATCGGCGATGGTGAACTCCACCGGCGTACGCTGCGCGAGGGCTTCGAGCGGCAGCGGCAGCTCGATGATCGCGTTGCCGTTGTCGCGGGTGTAGGCCTTGGGCAGGGGCAGGGCGTGGTCGCCGACGATGGCGGTGCCCTCACCGGGAGCGAGATCCGCGACCACCAGACGCAGACGCGCAGCGCTGGCGCCTTCCAAGCGCGGCGCCGCGAGTTCGATCGCGGTCTTCAGCGGACGCTCCGGGCGCACCTCGGCGAGCAGGTCGGGGCTGAAAAACTGCCGTCGCACCACGCGCGCCAGGCCCTGCGGCGGCGCGCCGAGCGGCAACGCGACCTTCCACGCCGAGCGCCCGGGGATGGTCACGCTGGCGGTGAAGCGCTCCGGGGCGGTCTGCGCGGTCTCGTGCGCCAGGGCCACCGCCCCAGTCTGCGGATCCTGCACCACCCGCGAGATCCGGGCCGTCTCGAAGCGGGTCCCGGTCGGCGCGGCCACCGCCACCGCCACCCTGCGCGGCTGACGGTGCTCGTTGAACAGGATGCTCACCAGGGTGTGGCCCGGCTCCGGCGGCAGCGCCGCGGGATCGGTGCCGTCGATCGCGGCGACGCACCACACGTCCGGATCGTCGCTGGTGGTCGCCAGCAGGCGGCCGCGCAGGTTGGCCAGCAGGCTGTAGCAGACATCGCTGCCCTGCGGGGTGCGGTCGTAGTGGATCACCGTCCGGCTCGCCGCCTTGTCGGGCACCTGGGCGACGCAGTAGAGGATGTCGCGCAGGTTGTAGATCGCCCGGCGGTAGTTGTTGATGTTGTCCTTGGCGACATCGGCCGGCACGTCGACCATGCCGCGGGCCGGCGCGTCGACCAGGTCGTTGGTCTCGGTGTTGTAGCAACGCAGCCAGCGATCGTGGGCGGTGACACCGTAGGCGGTGAGCACCTCGTAGCTGGCGGTGACATCGGTCGGGTCGCCCTGGTAGTGATGCTCGTGGATGCCGTCGATCAGCTCGATGTTGGCGTCGATGGTCGGACGGTAGAGCAGATCCCAGGCTCCCCAGTGGTCCTCGTGCCAGCGGAAGCCCCAGCCGGCGACGCAGATCGCCTCGGGCGCGACCTCCTTGATCCCGCCGGCCATGGCGCGGTACATGCGATCGTAGATGTAGCCGTTGCCGCGCCCGGACCAGTAGCTGAAGGCGGACTCGTCGATGATCATCAGCCCCGAGTCGGTCTGTGAGACCTTCTCGTCGCGCGCCGGCACCCACTTGAAGTGAGGGATGATGTCCAGCGCGCCGTCCTCGCGCGCGACCGAAACCGGCCCGTCGGGCCGGGCGAGGTCGGTGCGGTAGAACTTGACGTTGTAGTTCACGCGGCTGCGTTCGGCCCAGTTGAGGTAGGGCTCGTTCCAGAATTCCATCACCGGCACGTGGCCGGCGCGGCGGGCGTTGCGCGCATAGGCGCGCCCGATCTCGCGTAGATGCTCCTCCCAGTCATCGCGGGTGAGGTAGGTCGCCGGGAACTTGCGCTCGCCCTGGCAATCGATGATGAACTGCTCGGTCGGCCCGTAGGCCGGCAGCGCGGGCAGATGCGCGGGGAAGGCGGCGACCAGCAGCCGCCGGTTGAGCTCCATCACCTCGGTGGTGGTCAGCTCATCGGCGGCGAGGCGGGGCAGCGCCGCGGCGATCGCGGGGTCGAGCTCCTGCTGCGACCAGTCCTCGGCACGATAGAGATCGTCGCGATGGAGCAGCGCGTTGAACATCCCGGCCACCCGTTTGGCGCATTTGTGGGCGCGCTTGTCGTTCTTCGGCGGGGCGGCGATCCAGCCGGGAATGGTCTTGCTGCGATCCTCGGCCCCGAGCAGCTCCCAGATCCGCCGCGCCGGGGCGGGGGCGTCGTCACGTCCGCCCGCGGCCAGGGCCGCGAGCAGCGCCGGCAGGTCGGTGAAATCATCGGCATCGAAGCGGGCGGCCATCTGGCGCGGCACGCGCGGATGCCGGGTCATGGCGAAGTGCAGCACGCGCTGGCAACCCGGGCGGTAGCGCTGCGGCAGGAAGGGAGCGTAACCACCGAACAGGCCCACCGGCACCACCTCGTGCTCGTTGACCGCGAGCCAGGCCGACTCCACCGTGGCCTGCGCCGGCTCTTCCGGCGTCTGTTCGCAGGTGACCAGGGCGAGCTCGGCAAGCGTGAACCGGACCGCACCGACGCCGAGCGGGTTGACCACGCCGATGCCGATGTGGCTGATGGCGCTGCGATCGAGCTGGAAGTCCTCGTCCATGTGGTTGGTCGGGCTGACCCATTCGGCCTCCTCGAAGTCCTCCCACAGCAGCACCGCCTCGGTCCGCTCCGCGGCCAGGCTGACGGCATCCTTGACGTAGTACCAGCTGCCGTCGGCCTCGCGCAGCCAGATCGTGACCCCGGCGTCGCTGCGCGGCGCGGCGGTGCGCACCGCCAGGCGCAGGCCGTCGTGGTCGCTCCAATCACCGGCCTGCGGCAACGGCAACTGGGCCAGGCGGGCGTGATTCCAGTTCTGCCGTTGCGTGCCCATCTCGAAGGTGAAGGCGACGCCGCCGTCGGGGTCCTTGCGCCCCATGTTCCACACCCCCGCGGCCACCGGCAACGAGAGCTGCCCCTGCACCTGCCCCGTGGCTTCGGCCTCGCTGGCCGGACGGGTGAGGGTATAGGTGCCGGCGAAGCGGTAACGCGAGCCCTGCCCTTCGGGGAAGATGCGCCACCAGCGGCCGACCTGGGCCTTGCTCGCCGGCGCGGGCGCGTCGGTGATCGGCTCGGCCTGCGCGCTCAGGCGCAGCCGCAGCGGGATCGGCTGCTTGTCCGCCGGCTTCCAGGCGTCGGGTTGCAGGGACAGGTCGAGCTCGGCCACCATCCGCTCCCCATCGAAGGAGAACGCCTCGAGCGCGGCGACCTGATGGCGCGCCTTGTTCCAATCCGGCGACTTGGCGAAGCCACCGCTGAACGCCCCGTCGACCCGGCTGAAGCGCAGGGTCAGATCGGCGCGTCGCTCCTCGCCGGGCAGCACGGCTTCGCGCAGGACCAGATCGGCCTGGAGGTTGTCGGCGTCGAGCTCCTGCACCGTCTGGGCGAGATCGATCACCGGCTCCGACGCCGCGACCACCGGCACCTCCGGATGCGCGGCTTCGCCGGCCACCAGTCCGGCCACCGCCATCAGACCGATCATCGTGCTCCTCATCAACCTGCTGGCCATACGGCGCTCCTCTCCGGTCAGGGCTTCGTCGCCCTGGTTGTACCCGGCGCGAGCGGACATCGTTGCCCGACCGGTTCCGCCGCCACCGGCCGTGGCGCACGCCGGTTGGTGCCTCGATTGCTTGTGACAGCGACAAAAACAACGTTTTGAAACAGGCGCTGTCACAAGCTGTCGAGGCACAGGGGGTTCGGGGGACGAAGTCCCCTGATGAAAGAGCGGAAAGGTGGGCCGGAGCCCTATGCTCAACCCTTGGGTTGTGGGCGGAGGCCCACCTTGGCCCTTCCGCGCCCGGACCAGCCCCCAGACTGGCCCGCCGGAAGAACGCTTCTGATCAGGCCCAGACCCCCGCGCCCAGCGGGCGGAGCCCGACCGATGAGCGATAGCGCCACCACCTTTGCAGCACGAGTCGGGGAAGGACTCATTCGATGGACTGGAAGATCTTCGCCACCACCTTCGCACTCATCTTCATCGCCGAGCTCGGCGACAAGACCCAGCTGGTCGCCATGGCCCAGGCCGGGTCGGATGCCAAAGCCAAATGGGTCGTGTTCTTCGCCGCCTCGGCCGCGCTGGTCGCTTCGACCCTGGTCGCGGTGCTGCTCGGGGGCGTGCTCAACCGCTACGTATCCGAGCAGG